>NZ_JBAEAP010000454.1:0-7931 GCF_056205495.1 Psychrobacillus sp.
CCCAAATAATGGTCCACTATTTTGATGAACCATAAATTTGGGGGCTCTTCAAGTTCTTAGCTAAGTTGATTGCTCATAACTCTTTTGAGCAATGTGTTTTATGATAAAATACGTTGCAAGACCAAAGCTATATAATTACCGTTTGTAAACGATAGATAGCGATTAATTGACAATGCATTTGCCTGCGTTTGCGTTGAACCATTATTACTTTGATTTCTATTTTCTATAAGCTCTTCAAAGGTTAACGGATTAGGCTTAGGCAATTCGTGCTCATACACAAGCATACGGGAATTGTACTTACTAAAGAATGAGTTAGCCATTTGACGGTAGCCTTCTAGCGTAGGATGAACATCACCAACACTTGGTACCAATTCTTTTTCTTTCCCATCGAAAGACTCTTCCACTGAGATATAAGTTGCTCCATTTTGCTCTGCTACAGATTGTAGAATCGTATGCAGCTTATCTAACTCTTTGCCGACACCTTCTTTTTGAGACTCATGTACATGAGGATATGCAAAATAGTATCCCATCACGTATATTTTAGCCTTAGGTGCTGTAGCTTGAACTTCTTTTATGATTTCTTGCATATTTTTTCTAACATTATTTAGTGCAAAATTAGCAGAAACTTGTGAGTAAGCGACCATTCCACTTGCAGGCTTAACCTGTACTAGCCTTAACAAATCATTAGCCCCTGCAGAGATGGTAACAAGTGTGGCATTTGCCAGAAGTTCCTTCGCCTCAGTTGACTGAACGGTTTTCAAGACATCACTAGTTGTATATCCTGGAAATGCTAGCCCTTTAGAGTAGAATCCAAGCAGATTGGCTCTCTTTAACTCTTGTGAAATTAAGTCCGTATATCCTGCATCAATTGCCATATTTGGTGTTTGACCTGCGGCAAGTGAATCACCTAAAGGAATATAAACCTCTGGCGACTTTGCCTCTACTGCATACACAGGAGATAAAACTAAAAGAATCATAAGTAAACTTATCCATCTTTTCACTGAAGATCAGCTCCTTAAAATGCCCATGCACCTTTAATAAAGATTGGTTCCTTCGTTCCATCTGCTAATTCGCCTGTTATATCCATACCTGCGCTTCCGATCATAAAGTCTTCATGGACGATAGAAGTGTTAATACCCATTATTTCTAATTCCTCTGCTGTTAAACCTCTAGCTCCCTCCACACATGTCGGGTATGCTTCTCCGATAGCAAAGTGATTAGAAGCATTTTCATCAAACAAAGTGTTGAAAAACAATACATTAGATGCTGAAATAGGCGATTCATGTGGTACCAATGCGATTTCACCTAAATATTTTGCGCCCTCATCCGTTTGAATCAGCTCTTGCAGAAGCTTCTCACCAGAAGATGCCTGAACCTTAACAATCTCCCCATCTTTAAACGTCAATTTGAAGCCATCAATCACATTCCCTTGGTAGACAAAAGGCTTAGTATTGCTTACAAAACCGTTCACACCAGTTTTGAGTGGCGCTGTGTAAACCTCCTCAGTAGGCATATTAGCGATAAATGGCACTGCCTGAGCGTTTTTACTAGCTCCAGATTGCCAGATGTGTTCTTTTGGCAATTCCACTTCAATATCTGTGCCTTCTGCCTTGTAATGCAGTTTTTTATATCTTTTTTCATTCAATAATGCTGCACGTGACTCTAAATTATTAATATGCTCCTGCCATTGCTGAACCGCAGTTCCTTTTCCAATGCGCACTACTTTGAAGATAAGCTCCCATAATGCATCCATTTGTTCTGTTTCGTTTAGGTTAGGAAATACCTTTGCTGCCCATTTTTGAGAAGGCATTGCTACAATCGACCAAGTAATTACGTCATTCATTACCGCCTTGCGGTAATTTTCTAATGCCTTACCTGAAGCCTTTTGATAGTTAGAAATACGATCTATCGCAACTCCCTCTAGCAAATCTGGATTATCTGCATCAATCCATAACAAGGCCCCTTTATTTTCAATTAATTCATCCCGCTGTGCAACCACCCATTTTGGGACTTCATGAAATGCTTCATCAGGTGCCATATCATAAAACAATCTTGCATTTACTTCATCTGTATAATTGACCTCAACTCTTTTTGCTCCTGCTTCATATGCCTTTTTAACAATAAGTCTTGTAAAATCAATCGTATCCGTAGTGGTATTAATTAAAAGCGGTTGTCCCTTTTGAATGTTCAAGCCAACCTTAACAACTAACTCAGCATATTCCTCAAGATTTTGTTGGAACCCCATTACTTACTTCCCCTTTTTATCGATCGTTTTGGATGAACCTTCTATTAATTCACCACGATACCATATTTTTTGAACGGCTTTACCCGGAATGTCTTTTGTCCATTTTTTATAGGTTTTTTCATCGTTATATGATAAAAGTGTTAAAACTTCTCCATTTTTGCCTGCTCGCCCCGTACGTCCTGAACGATGTAGGTACTGCTCAATAGAATGTGGAACATCTACATGAATGACGTGTGTAAGTCCTGAAATATCTAATCCTCTAGCTGCAACATCCGTCGCTATTAAGATACTCACTTTTCCGTTTTTAAAATCGTCTAGCGCTTTTTTTCGTTCCTCTTTTTTCATTTCCGAATGTAAGGAAACGATAGGTGCATCTCTATAGGATAGCTTATAATCCTTCATCAGCAACTGATCTAAGCTATTAACAAATGCTAGCCCTCTCATGCCTGGTAAGTGAGACAGCTTTCTTAAAAGCTCCGTTTTGTCTCTAGTTTCTGTTTTAACAAAGCTATGGATGACTTCGCCTTTAGCTGGTACTTCCTCAGCTGTCACATGGATTCGGACAGGCTCTTTCATCATACGCTCTGCAACTAGCTCTATTTCCTCAGTGATTGTAGCAGAGGTTACGACAAGTTGTCTTTCAACAGTTGCATCTATTAAACCCTTTACAGTTGTACGATGCTCTCTGCTTAGGAGCTGGTCTCCTTCGTCTAATACGATTGTATTAATTTCGTGCATTTTCAGCTTTTTCACTTTTACAAGCTCCTGCAGCCTACCTGGTGTTCCAACTACAATATTTGGTTTTTTCTTTAATCCTTCAATTTGACGATTAATATTCGCTCCACCGATTAATTGAGCTACTGAGACACCCGTTCCTGTAGCCCATTCTCTAAATACCTCTACAATTTGCATCCCTAATTCTTGTGAAGGGACTACGACTAGCGCTTGTATCTGTTTCTTAGAAGGATCAACCTTTTGTAGTAAAGGAAGAACGTAAGCCAATGTCTTACCTGTTCCTGTCGGGGACTCTGCTACTATATCTGAACCGTTAAGCATATGTGGGATTAGTTGGGTTTGGATAGGCATTTCAAATGCAAATTCAGCCTCTGCCCATTTTTTTTGTAATGTTTCATTTAAATTCTGTATAACTGTCAAGTTTTTCTCCACCTCATCTGTGTTTGAATCAAGTGTACCACATTTTTATTATCGACCATTAGCCATATAAGTAGATTAATGCAATTAAAAAAAGTGCCTTTTAATAGGCACTAATTTGTTTGTTTCTCATCATTTATATATTGCTTCATTAATTGATAAAAATTCAGTTCATATAATTGTTTTCCATCAATTTTAAAAACACCTTTGTTTACTAAATCCTCTATAATATTGTCTCTTCTTTTTTCTGTTTGTGTGTCCTTCTGTATCATCATTCTTGATGTCTCCTTGCTTTATACTGTCCGTTTCATATTTACCCAAACCGGTACCATTATAAACTCGTAGGTTGATTTTTTTTGAACACCCTACAAAAAGCAGGAAACTTCCTTTTAATAATTAGATAAAAAATATACCCTACTAGCGCTCCTAAGCTATTTAACCAAAGGTCATCTACGTCACTGCTTCTATTTTGTGGAATCTGTACGATTTCTATAAATAGCGATATAAAGAAGCCAATGAGTACAGGAAAGGGAAATATCTCCATACGTCTAAAAAGAAGTGGAAAAAGAAAACCTAGTGGTACAAACAAAGCAATATTGCCAAGGAAGTTAATATAAAAGGGTTCCCAATACCCTAAGTAAATAATAGCGTTCCAAGTTTCCTCTATTACTCGAAATAATTCTAAGTTTATGCTGTGCACATATGCTTGCTCCTCTTCAGGCTTTGGAACAATAGTCTGTGAAAATAATCCCACTAATACTGCAATCAGAAATAGCACGCCAAGCTCGTATAATCCTTCCCTTAAATGAAAACCACGCCTTTTCCATCTGATTAGCCGCCAAATAATCAGGACCGGTAAAAAAATCATAATTGCATAAAGCATCTCATCTAGATAATCTAAAATCACTGGCATCTAATCACCTTCCAATAACTCTTTTAAAAATTTCTCCCGGTGATCTAGAAAATATTTAGTTGTTTGATAATGTGCTGTTTGCTCATATTCTACTTCTTCTATTTCTCCGTCATCAAAGCTAAGAATTGTCGCTTCTGGAAAACCTAAAATTATCGGCGAATGTGTAGCAATAATAAATTGGCAATCCTCTTCCTGAACTAAATCATACATTATCTTTAAAAAGGCCAACTGTCTTTGCGGAGAAAGTGCTGCCTCTGGCTCGTCCAATAAATAAATAGCTCTCCCATTAAAACGATGCAAAAATAAGGATAGAAATGATTCACCATGTGATTGCTCATGAAGTGATTTCCCTCCATACGATCCCACACTTCCACTTTCCACCACATGGGAAGCAAACTGATAGAATGTCTCTGCACGTAAAAAGAAGCCGTTCGTCACCTTTGGCATCCAAGAGAGCTTCAAATGTTTTCCTAATGCACTCTCTGCAGCATCTACCTCATAGTAGTTGTTTCGGCCTCCACCTGCAGTATTAAACTCGCATTGATCTGCGATTGCTTCTAATAGAGTCGATTTCCCTGTGCCATTTTCACCTACAAAGAAGGTGACGCTATTTGTTATTTCAAGTTCCCTAAATTTTTGGATTGTAGGTATAGTAAAGGGATAATCATCCTTTGATATTTCTTGGTCTGTTTTAATCATTATTCTTTTTAAAAACATATGAAACTCCTTTCATTCATATAATTACTATTATGTTTGAAAGGTTGTGAACAGTGGATTTTCCAGTTTGCGTTACAAACAAAAACATTACCCATTCAAAACCTAACATTTCTGTTAATTATCCTCATATTACTAACTTACCTCATTCTTTAACAGAAAAAAAGATTAATGGAGATATTGTTTCTCTTTTAAATAATCTCCTTATTGAACAGGGCTTTTATAATGAGACATTAGTGGAGATGGTAGGAACTTATGAAATTAAGACAAACGAGCGAAATATTTTAAGCTTAAGCCTTACCGTTTATTCCTTTACAGGCGGTGCTCATGGTTTAACTATTACCAAGTCCTTAACCTTCGATGTTATGACTGGAAAACAATATTCATTAAAGGACTTGTTCAATCCAAATAGTAATTATGTAGAGAAGCTATCTCAAATTATTTCGAAGAAAATAGAAGCCTGGGATGTTCCTCTTTTAGAAGATTTCACTACCATCAGAACTGACCAGGATTACTACCTGGCCGATCATACTATCGTCATATACTTTCAGCTCTATGAAATTACCCCTTATGTATACGGTTTTCCATACTTCCCAATTCCGATAAAATCAATTGAAGATATTATTCGCACAGACGGTCCGCTCAATACGCTATTAACATTTTAACTAACGGTAGTGACATACATCCCTTTACTGAGGTAAAGTAATAAGTAAGTTAGTGGAGGGGGTACATAGATGAAGAAAAAAGCTGTATTTTTTGATTTGGACGACACCTTACTATGGGACAAGAAAAGCGTAGAAACGGCTTTTCAGAAAACCTGTGATTATGCTGCTTCAAAGGCTGGCGTAAATTCTGAAGAGCTCGAAAAATCCGTTCGTGACTCGGCAAGCCAGTTATATGATTCATATGAAACACGTCCATTCACTCAAATGATTGGTATTAATCCTTTTGAAGGACTATGGGGTACATTTGATGATCCAGGGGAAGATTTTCAAAAGATGAAGCTACTAATTGCAGACTATCAACAACATGCTTGGACACAAGGCTTACAAAAGCTTGGCGTCGAGGATGTGACTCTTGGAAAGGAACTAGCAAGTTATTTTCCACGTATGCGCAAGGAAAGCCCTTTTGTATATGAAGAAACATTTGAAGTATTAGACATATTAAAGAGTAACTATACGCTACTACTAATAACAAATGGCTCGCCAAGCCTGCAAAACACAAAGCTTGAAATTACTCCAGAAATTTCACCATACTTCGATCATATTATAATTTCTGGAGCATTCGGAAAGGGAAAACCAGATCCATCTATTTTTGAGCATGCCCTTGAGCTCGTTTCAGTTAGCAAGGAAGAAGTATTAATGGTTGGAGACAATTTAATGACCGATATCCTTGGAGCGTCTCGTGCGGGTATTCAATCCGTATGGATCAATCGAGAAGCAAAGCAGGTATCGGAGAAAGTTCAGCCTACATATACGATAAGTAACCTGCATGAATTGATTGGTATATTGGAAGAAGGTAAATAAAGTTCTTAATTCACATAGAGACAAAACTCTCTTTAAAAATGAAGACAAACGTAAAATCAAGCCTTTCGATTTTACGTTTTTTTAGTGGATGAATTTAGTTAGTCCTCAAATTCCGATGATCTTTCGTTCAACTCCTCTATTAATAATTTTTTAAGGCTTTTGCATCCGAAACAATGTGGATATTTATGTTAAAATAAACAAAGTATTCCTGTATTAAGGAAAGGTGATATTTTGAACAAAAAACGTATAGCATTAGCTTTAACTCTTACTTATATATTGCCAATAGCTGCATTTATCATATTTATTTATTCTGTCTTATATTTTTGGGAAACGGAAAGCCAAGGTGAGTTTAAAGATTATGATAGAGGAGTTACTATAGAAGTTAATAATTTGAGTAATCAAGATTTGTCTAATTTAATTTTTTCATATAGTGCCACTTATGGAGTCTCTGAAGAGGTCGGGACGATAAAAAGTCTTAAAGCTGGAGAGTCAGCCCAAATTACTGGAAGCAGCAAAGAGATTAAATCAAGTGATACAAGCTTGTATTTGCATTACTACATTGATAACGGTGGAAAAGCGGAAGAGAGTTTAGCTTATTATAAAACAAGGGAACCATCAAAAGCGGTAGTTGTTTTAACTATACATGAAGTAGAACCCATTGGATTTTTAAAGTTCGAATATAGTGGATACGATGGCTGGTCGCGATATGGTCCCATTAAAGTTAACTATGAATAAATCAAGTTAAGATGAAATTTTTCAAGTAAAAATCTTAGGTATTTTGCGGAAAAACTTCACAGGAGGTAATTAAATGGATGCTTTGATGTTAGAAGGATGGACTCCTATATTGCTTAGCGGAATTGTATTTGCCATTGGGATGTTTATAACATCTCGTAAAGTTTCAAGAAAATCTTTATTTTCCACTTCTACTGTACTAAGTATGATGTGCATTGGCGTAATTATTTTTAGCGTAATTGGAATTGGTGGTTGGGAAGGCATGGGAATCGGATTATTTACAATTAGTATATTAATAGGAATATGGGTAGGTACTGGTATAGGATTTATTTCAGGGAGTTCAAATTAATAAAGTAGAATTTATTCTCCTCCCTCTTTCGTGTGGTGGGCAATAAGCCTTCCCCATCGTTGACGTCGATGGCTCTCTACTTATTGCCCCTTCTATTTGGAATGTCACGTTGCAGCTTGGAACGGCTCCCTTTATTCAAACTCGATTTGTATCATCACAATCTCTGAGCGTGTACCAATCCGAATCGGCGGACCCCAAAAGCCAAAACCGGATGTCACAACAGAATGCATCGTCTTGTTTTGCAGATGACCCCAATCATTTTCATAAATGGCACCAGTACTTAAATTGCCTGGGAAGACT
>NZ_JBAEAP010000455.1:0-8722 GCF_056205495.1 Psychrobacillus sp.
ACTTATTTTGCATTCTTTGTTAAAGCAGTTGCACAAGCATTAAAAGAATTTCCAATGATGAATTCTATGTGGGCTGGCGACAAAATTATCCAAAAGAAAGACATCAATATTTCAATTGCAGTTGCAACGGATGATGCCTTATTTGTTCCGGTAATTAAGCATGCAGACGAAAAGACGATTAAAGGCATTGCTCGAGAAGTAATGGAGCTAGCTGGAAAAGTCCGCTCTGGTAAGCTAAAATCTGATGAAATGCAAGGCGGTACCTTCACTGTAAACAATACAGGTTCATTTGGCTCTGTTCAGTCGATGGGAATCATTAACTATCCACAAGCTGCAATCCTTCAAGTAGAGTCTATTGTAAAACGACCAGTAATCATGGAGGGCGGCATGATTGCTGCTAGAGATATGGTGAATCTATGTTTATCTCTTGATCATCGCGTATTAGATGGTCTAGTATGTGGACGTTTCTTAGCTCGCGTGAAAGAAATTTTAGAGAACATTTCGAAAGAAAATACTTCAGTATACTAAAATATACTTTCGTCCAAATATTAGATATAAATTGAGGGATGGTCTCGAGTGAGTGTTGACCGACCGATTATTCGGGGTGACCGACCGATTATTTCGGAAAACCGACCGATTATCGGCTCGAACCAACCGATTATGTGTAAAAACCGATCGATCCCAATAATAAAGTCCGCGAAAGCGGGCTTTTTTTCTGTTTAGTTGACACTTCTCTTACCTGTAGGTGCGTTTCCCGACTTTAGGTAACATTTTATCCGGTTTATGTAGCATATCAAACTCATTTAGGTGCGTCTGGCTTTGATTTAGGTGACACTTCTCTTACCTGTAGGTTCGGATCCACTCTTTAGATGAGGGGAGTCTCATTTAAAGAGGCTCCCCTTATTATCTAATTAGGAAATTCCAAGACCCTTTCGTTTACTTTTTCTTACTATTTCTATAGCATTTAAATAGAAAGTAGAGAATGTATTGCAAACGAAGGAGCGAATATATATATGAAATTAAGTGTGTTAGATCAAGCACCGATCACTAAAGGAAATAATGCAATAGATGCATTGAAAAAAGCAGAAGAATTAGCAATTTTAGCTGATGAGCTCGGCTATCACCGAATGTGGATGGCGGAGCATCACGGAACAAGTGCTTTTGCAAGCTCGGCTCCAGAAATTATTGCAGCTCATCTTGCTGCTAAAACAACAAACCTTCGAATTGGAACGGGTGGAGTAATGATGATGCATTACTCAGCGCTTAAGCTTGCGGAGGTATTTAAAACGTTAAGTGTTTTTTCTCCAGGAAGAATTGACTTTGGAGTAGGACGTGCCCCGGGCGGGGACAACTATGCGATGTACGCTCTTTCAGAAGGACGTCCGCCTATGGTGAATAATTTATACGAAAAGTTAGGGACAGCACTGGAGCTTTTAAATGATGAGGTACCTGAGGACAGTGTCTATAATAGAACTATTGCATCACCATCGAACGTCGTACTTCCTGAAGCATGGCTACTTGGATCTACTGGGAACAGTGCGATTAAGGCTGGACAGATGGGACTAGGTTATTCATTTGCTCAGTTCTTCCAGGGTGGGATGACTCCAACAATTTTAGATGCTTATCGTTCGAATTTTAAACCTTCAGCCTTTATGGAAAAGCCAGAAATCAATGTAACCTATTTAGTTACTGTTGCAGAAACTAAGGAAGAGGCGGAATTTGAGGCGCCACCTCAAGATATTTCTAGACTTTCACTTATGAAAGGACAGATTAGCCAGCTTATGACACCGGAAGAGGCACAAAATTATCCTTTAACCGAAATGGATCGGATGATGATTCAAGAAAACCGCAAAATCCACTTAGTAGGATCTGCTAAAGAAGTAGCTAATACTCTTCAAGAGGAGCAGGCACATTATGGCTTCGATGAAGTGATGATTTGTAGTATCCCACACTCTCAACAAAAGCGACTAGACGTTTACCGACTGCTAGCAAAAGAATTAATGTAATGTATTCGAGGCTCTGCTAAATGCAGGGCTTTTTTTAATGTACTTCCTTTTGAGTTACTATATTAAAATAGCGACTGCGATTGGTTATAAGAATAGAAATAGCTTTCGGATAAACAAATTCCAAATAGCATGTGTGACCATGGAAGGTATGACGGATTTCGATTTTATAGTAATACAAGCTAATAAAACCCCTGCAATGAGTGAAAGGAATAGGTAGGCAGGATGGAAAAGAGAAAAAAGTATTGAAATTAAAACCACAGCCCATACAGGCTTCACCACTTTCAATAGAGCAAATAGTAGAACCCCTCTAAAAAGAAGCTCCTCCCAAATTGGAGCTAAGATGACAGCATCTATTAAGGAAAGTTGGTTGGGACCCTCAAGCCAACCATTTTTGTAATTAACGATAATACTTCGGTCCATTAAAATTTCATAATGAACGCTTAACTTTAATATTAGGTAGGGGATCATAATTCCTATTAACATATATAGATATGTCCAAAAACTTTTAAATGGCTTGAAGTTTATTAACGGGACAATTAAATTTCTAACAGAACTAAAACTAATGGATAATAAAATGAAAATAGTAAACCAAATAAATGTACCAAATCCGTTAAAAAGTTGATTATTAAAATAACTCACTCCATATCCTGTTAGCATAAGTAAAACGGCATACACAAAATTATTTAATGTATTACTATTTTTGTTAGCTGCAATCATCTTGATCTCCCTCTCTGTAATATCGGAACCTACTATAAATTTAACATAAATATCCATTTCAAAACAACATTAATAATAATATTACTGGCAATAATGGCGACTTTTTATTAAGCAATTACTTTCTTAAGGATAACTATTATGTAAAGGCTTTTCATGCCTAGGTATAAATTGGCGGTTGTATTAGGAACGTGTGTTCTGTATAATAGTCAAAAAAGAAAGGTGATGGAGATGACTAATTTCGAGGAGTTTGATTTATCTAAAATACGTGATAGAGGCTCGAAAAAATGGGTGGCTATGATGTTGCCAGAACATGTAACAATGCTGAGAGACTATCATGAGGAGATAAAAAAAGTTCCACGCCCAGATCTAAATGAATTCGACTACGAGGCAATTCAGGAACAAATAGAAATTGCTATGAAAAGAAATGTAGATATAAAAGTTAAACGTTGGAAGGATGGAGAATTTTTATATCATCGTGGGACGATTCAATGGATTGATTTAAATAAGCGTGTTCTTGAGTTAGAAGATCCCTATCGTTTTTATGAAGTAAAGATTGATGAAATAGTTGATGTAACTATTCTAGAGTAATCGTAGATAAAAGATGCTAATGTAGGTAATCATTAAAACAAAAACGTAAAATCAGCAACTTATTTTACGTTTTTGTTTTGATTTGAAAGTGAAAATATGAAGAAAGTTCCTACTCATACTTAAGCTTATTTTACCCAAAATAATATTTGGAAATTTGGGATATAAACTCTTCTTCGAGCACGCCCTTCTTTTTAACAATTATAAATGTAGAAACTGTAGGCAGTTCAAACAAATCAAAATGTGGTTGCATCATCTTTCCCTCGATTAATTCTCGTCTCACAATAGAGTGAGGAAGAAAGGATATACCGAGTCCTTCTTGTATAAAGCGTTTAGTTATGTGTGCCTGCGTAACCTTCATCGTTCTTAATCCAACTACATGCTTATTCAGCTTTAATAACAGTTCATCCCAAAACACGGGATGATGGTGTGTAAAAAGATAATTTTTTTGAAGAATATCCTTAATATCTATTGGGGGTCCATTTTCTTCATCAAAACCATCGTAAGGCATTAAAAATAGAATAGGATCCTCATAAATAGAAATAGATTCTATATTTTTTTTCTGAGAATCAATTGCTGATATTCCTATATTTACTTCACCTGTATCTACTAAATCCTCAATTAGATTGGATTCCTCTACCCGAATATTTATCTCTAAGTCTGGATGATGCTTTAAGAAAGTCTTTAAAAAGTAAGGAAGGATTGTCTCTGCCATAAGCGGAGAAATGGCAATAGTCCATTTTCGACGATACCCTTGTGCGAATGCACGTACATTGTTGACGCTATGATCTGTTTGTTGGACAAGTCGCATAGCTTCTGGAAGAAAAAATTTACCAGCCTCTGAAAGAGAAACACGATTGTTTACTCGATCGAAAAGAGGGGTACCTAAATATTCTTCAAGCAATTTAATATGGACAGTTACACTAGGCTGAGAAACCATTAATTTTTCAGAGGCTTTACGAAAATTTAAGGTTTCTGCTGCTACACAAAATGTTTTTAACCAATGGTATTCCATATATACACCCACTCAATTAATTTTTTTAATTAACATAATTATATATATTTAATTTTTATTATCAATGTTTTGAAATATAATAAAGAAAAAGGAGGCGTTTCGTATGTTTCAAAAGGGACTAAAGGATGTAGTTGCCGTTCATACAAAAATTGCATCAGTGGACGGAGATTTAGGTGAGCTTAGATACCGAGGTGTGAAGGTAGATGAGCTTATAAATGAAGGGACATTTGAAGATATCGCAAGCTTTTTATGGTCAGGGGAAAGAGCAAATACAAGTTTGGCATCATTGAAAGAATATAGAGTGTTACCAAATCATATAATCGCCATTATTGATGCTCTTCCAAGCGATGTTTCTTTAATGGATGCCATGAGAACAGCAATTTCTGCCTTTGCACATACAGAATTTAAGGAAAAAACGCTAGAGGAGCAGGCAGTAATTTTAACGGCTGCATTGCCAGTTATTATTGCAAGGCATTACCGGAATCAAAAAGGAGTACCGATAGTTGAACCTAAACAAGAGCTTAACCATACAGCAAACTATTTATGGATGTTAAATGGGGAAGTGCCAACAGATGTACAAGTTGAAGCACTTGAAACTTATTTAAAGCTGACGATGGAGCATGGTTTGAATGCATCGACATTTGCTGCTCGAGTAACTATTTCAACCGAGTCAGACTTAACTGCAGCAGTAACTTCAGCATTAGGAACAATGAAGGGACCATTGCATGGAGGTGCGCCTTCTGGAGTAATTTCACTACTCAATGAGTTTAAAAATCCTACAATGATTAGAGATATTGTAAGAGATAAGATTACGAGCGGTGAAAAAATTATGGGCTTTGGTCACCGCATCTATAAAACTGAAGACCCTCGATCTATTTTACTGAGAGATAAATGTCTAAATCTGCAAGGGAAAGATCCTTGGCTAGACATAGCGACTATAGCGGAAAAGGAGATTATTGAGTTACTGGCAGAACATAAGCCAGGGCGCAAATTATACACAAATGTAGAATATTATGCTGCAGCGATCATGCGTTCAATTGATATGCCAGCGGAACTATTTACACCAACTTTTAGTGCAGCAAGAATGGTTGGATGGACAGCACACGCAATTGAGCAAATTAGAGACAATACAATTTTCCGCCCACAATCCATTTATGTAGGGGAACTAAAATAAGTAAGAAACGTGGAGGTTCCTGACAGCTGTCAGGAACCTTTTTTATTTTGTATAAGAATAAATTAGTAAGTTCTTACAGTAAAGCGTATGAAATGCATATTAATTTTGACTATTCTGATATAAAATGGTAAGAGACATTTTATAGGAGAGAGGTTATAAATTTGTGAACCTCTTATTTTATTTATAAGTAACTATCTATTAGCTTTATATTTACAAGGGGGGAAACAGATGAGTAAAAAAATAGCTATAGTAACAGGAGCAAGTAATCATAGAGACATTGGGACTGCTATCTGTCGAATATTAGCCTCTAAAGGAATGGATATATTCTTTACCTATTGGAAAGCGGAAAGTGAATGGATTCAACAATTTCAACAAGAAATAAACAACTTAGGTGTTCGTTGTGTAGGTTTGGATATTGATTTATCTGCAACTGAGGCTTACGCACTTGTCCTTGATGCTGTAGAGGAGCAACTAGGACAGCCTACTATTCTAGTTAACAATGCGGCTCATTCCACAAACGATGGATACTTGAATTTGGACAGCAAGACGATAGATGATCATTATGCAGTTAACATGAGAACAGTATTTCTGTTAAGTGTCGAATTTGCTAAGCGTTTCGAAAATAATGATTTAATAAACGGTAGAATTATAAATATGACATCAGGTCAAGAGCTAGGCCCGATGCCCGGCGAGCTTGCCTACGCAGCAACCAAGGCTGCTATAACAGCTTTTACAAAATCATTATCGACTGAAGTTGCACCATTAGGAATAACAGTAAATGCTGTTAATCCAGGACCGACTGATTCTACCTGGATGACGGATGAAATAAGAGAACATCTATTACCGAAATTTCCAATGGGGCGAATCGGTCAACCAAAAGATGTTGCAGAGAGTGTAGCCTTCCTGGCAAGTGATGAAGCGGCTTGGATTACTGGCCAAATTATTCATTCTGAGGGTGGATTTGTACGTGGCTAGTCGTCATGAAGAATCCAATGTATAGCGTTTAATGGATGGCCCGATAAAATTGTGTTAAAAATCTATTCCATTTCATCAACTTTACTGGGGGAAATTAATGATTAACTATTGGAGAATGTTTATATTTGTAGTTATCTCTCTTCTTTTGTTTGGATGTAACGAAGATGTGGAAAAACCAGAAATATTGCTGGATGAAAATCCTGTGATTTTAGAGCACAACGGTCAGCAATTTGAATTATACAAATTTTATGAGGAATACGAGAACTTTATCATCAAGGCAGAAAAAGAACCAGATAATATAAAAGTATTATTTCAGCAAGAAGTCATGAAAGCCTTCGGTGAAAGTACAAACCATACAGTTTCTTTATATGAAGAAATATCAGCACCCACAAAGATAGATGAAGTTAGGGAATATCTTACGCAATTGAGAGCACAAGAAGATGATATAGACAGATGGATTAAAGAAGCTCTAGAGGATTCGGGAGACAAGCTCCCAGGAGAAGACAAGAAAGTTTATATATTTCCTTCCTTTAGTGAGGAAGTTTCTTTAAAAGAATTAGAATATGTGAGTGGATTAGCGATAGATAAAGAAGGTTTTATTTTAATGATAAATCCTCTTTTTACAGAGCGTTCTCTAAAGTATACCGTGGCACATGAATATCATCATACGGTTGCAATGGAAAGTGGCCGTGCAAAAACCTTGCTAGAGCGAAGTGTTTTGGAGGGAAAGGCAGATACTTTTTCAAAAATTATTTATCCTGAAATGGAACCAGCTTGGCTACAGCCCCTTTCCGGTTATTATAAGGAGCATGGGTGGGAGATTTTCATGGAAAACTTGAACTCCGAGGAATCAGAAATGTGGAATTTCCTTTACATTGGTAATCATTTTAAAGGGATAGCTAGATGGACTAATTACAAAATTGGTTATGAAATCATGCAAAGCTTTTTAGAAGAAAATCGAGACGTTTCAATAGAGGAATGGACCAAGATGTCAGCGCAAGACATACTAGCTAAGAGTCAATATGCGGACTAAAGAGAGCGTAGGAGATTACCATGAATTTACTTTCTCAACTTACAAAGCCGAGAACTTTTTAAAAACGTGGATTTGAATTTCTTATGGAAGGAGAACGAATATGAAATATGCACAAACCTTAGTGTTAGACGGTGTGTCCTTTCAGTTAAAAGAACATCATGATTTTAAATGGCTGAACGATTTTGGAGAGGTTTTTTGTGTCTTTGATCGGCAAGATTCAGGTAATATCTCATTTGGTGTACAGAAGGGGAATGTGAAAAGGTTTATAAAATATGCTGGAGCTCAAACTATAAACTATGCGGGAGAACCTAAAGAAGCCATTAAAAAACTCAAAAATGCAAAGGATGTGTATAAAGAGTTAGAACATCCTTACCTAGTTAAACTAGTGGATCATTTGGAGCTCCGGGAAGGGTTTGTACTAGTATTCGAATGGTTTGATGGATTAAACATACAAAAGAATGTTGAACTAAATTCTTCTTGTCAGAGATTTAAAAAACTTCCACTTGAATTACGTTTACAATCTCTTTCAACTATTTTTGAATTTCACGTGCATGTAGAAAAAAATAATTATGTAGCGATAGACTTTTACGATGGAAGCATCTTATATGATTTTAAACAAAATATAACTAAAATATGTGACGTGGATCTATACCAAGTAAAACCGTTTTATAACCAAATAGGAAGGCTTTGGGGCTCTTCCAGGTTTATGTCGCCAGAAGAGTTTACCATTGCATCCGAAATTGATGGACGATCCAATGTTTTCAATATGGGAGCAATGGCATTCGCTTTAGTTGGTGGAGCTCTTGACCGTTCTTATAATACTTGGGAAGCAGGGAGAGAATTATATCAGGTAGCTAAGAAAGCAGTGGAAAAGAATAGGAACAATCGTTATGCTTCAGTTATAGATTTCTATACCGAATGGAAGTTTTACTTAGAGGGATATGGTATTTATCCTCCAAAAAAAGTGTAAAAAATATAAACCTTAATTTAAAAGTATATAGTGTGCCTCTTGCAGTTACTGTGCAAGAGGCCTTTAGTTTACACTTTTCCGTATGATGGAAATGAATCATATTCTAGAAAATTATATTTTTGGATTTAAAAGGAAAAGGAACTAGCTAGATAGAATAATAAAAGTAGCTTATGCTCACCCAATTAAATTTCTAGGTGAGTTAATGCCATAACTTTCGAAAAACAATATTTGATTAGCAAACTATTAA
>NZ_JBAEAP010000456.1:0-7665 GCF_056205495.1 Psychrobacillus sp.
TGTCATTCTAATATTAATACTTATCTTTAGACCATCAGGTATTTTTGGCAAAAATGCACGAGAGAAAGTGTAGGTGTATTCGTATGAGGAAAACTTCTAAACAGTTTTGGCTATTTGTTGTATTAGGAATAGCTATCTATGCTGTCATACAGCTTCTTATTATGAACGGGATTATTGATCAATTTTATAGTAATACAATTATTGTTATATCTATTAATATTATATTAGCCGTAAGCTTACATCTTATTATTGGGATCACCGGACAGTTTTCTATAGGTCATGCAGGATTTTTAGCAATTGGGGCATATATTTCAGCTATTGTGACGATGAGACTTGAATTACCGTTCTTCTTAGCCATAATAATAGGTGGAATTGTTGCTGCTTTGGCTGGGTTGATAGTCGGTATTCCTAGTTTACGCTTAAAGGGAGACTACTTAGCAATAGCAACGCTCGGCTTCGCTGAAATTATCCGTATTGTCTTTTTAAATATCGATTATGTTGGTGGAGCTTCCGGTATGCAGGTTGACCATATGACTACATGGACGACAGCATTCATCTGCTTAGCAATTACTATCTTGGTGATTGTCAATTTCACAAACTCAAGACATGGTATTGCCTCCATTTCAGTTAGGGAAAATGAAATTGCTGCTGATGCTATGGGGATTAATACAACCTATTATAAGGTAGCAGCATTTGCAATCGGTTCCTTTTTTGCTGGAGTAGCAGGTGCTCTTTACTCACATAATTTTTATATCATTCAACCAAGTCAATTTGGTTTCTTGAAATCGTTCGACATTTTAATCTTTGTTGTTCTAGGAGGATTAGGGAGCTTATCTGGAGCCGTTTTATCAGCTATCCTATTAACCGTCGTTTCAACTTATCTACAAGGATATCCAGAAACTCGAATGATCATTTACAGTCTTGTACTAATCATTGTTATGTTGTATAGACCAAAAGGATTGATGGGGACGATGGAGATTACAGATTACTTTAAAATGTGGAGAACACCAAAAGGGGGCAGTCAATATGGAAAATAAGCCTTTACTAGAGGTGATAAATGCCGGAATTCAATTTGGGGGCTTGAAGGCTGTCCAAAATTTAAATATGGTTTTAAATGAAGGAGAGCTTGTAGGTTTAATAGGGCCAAACGGAGCAGGGAAAACAACGAGCTTCAACCTATTGACTGGCGTTTATGCCCCTACAACTGGGGATATTATGTTTAACGGGGAACGAATTAATGGATTGCCTCCTTTTAAGGTGACTAGGAAAGGTATTAGCAGAACGTTTCAAAATATTCGTCTGTTTAATGAATTGACTGTCTTAGAAAATGTGAAGGTTGCTTATCATTCTTTAGCTAAGCATACGATGCTTAGTTCCATTCTTCGACTACCCTCTCATTTTAAAGGTGAGCAAGAGATGGAAGAGAAATCTATCGAATTTTTGAAGATATTTAAATTAGATAGATATAAGGATGAGCTTGCGAAAAACCTTCCTTATGGTCAGCAGAGACGTTTAGAGGTTGCAAGAGCTTTGGCTGCAGGTCCTAAGCTACTTTTATTAGATGAGCCAGCAGCTGGGATGAATCCTAAAGAAACAAAAGAACTAATGGATCTAATAGGATTTATTCGTGAAAAGTTTGATTTAACCATTCTGCTGATCGAGCACGATATGAATCTTGTAATGGGTGTTTGCGAAAGAATTTATGTATTAGACCATGGACAGCTTTTAGCAGAAGGCACTCCTCAAGAAATACGAAACCATCCAAAAGTCATCGAGGCTTATTTGGGAGAGGAGGTTCCAAATGTCCATGCTTAAAGTAGAAAATATGGATGTGTATTATGGGAATATCCAAGCTTTACATAATATATCGATAGAAGTGCATGAAGGAGAAATTGTTACGTTAATCGGAGCAAACGGGGCTGGAAAAAGCACTCTCCTTAAAACTCTATCTGGATTGTTAAAGCCTAAGAGGGGTAAAATTGAGTTTTTAGGAAAATCAATAACAGGGAAAGCAGCTCAAACGATAGTAAAGGCTGGTATATCTCATGTGCCAGAGGGTCGAAGAGTTTTTGCGAATCTTACTGTAGAGGAAAATCTCGAGCTAGGAGCATTTCTTCGTAAGGATAAGGCAGGCATTAATTCAGATTTAACAAAGGTTTATGAAACATTTCCAAGATTGTTAGAAAGAAGAAAGCAGCTATCCGGAACACTCTCCGGAGGAGAACAGCAAATGCTTGCCATCGGGCGAGCGATTATGGCAAAGCCCAAACTAGTGTTACTAGACGAACCGTCTATGGGATTGGCTCCGCTTATGGTTCAAACTATTTTTAAAGTTATAGAAGAAATAAATAATGAAGGTACCACGGTATTATTAGTTGAACAAAATGCCCATATGGCACTTTCCGTAGCTAATAGAGGATACGTTATTGAAACAGGTAAGGTAGTATTATCTGGACCTGCGAGGGACTTACAATCGAGCGAAGAAGTTAAGCTAGCTTATTTAGGCGGTTAATGACGAGTACTTGAAGGAAAAGGTGAGCTTGGTAACACGATCAAGCTCATTTTTTTTATGATTTGAATGTCCTTTTTATAATGTTTACAGTCACTATAACAAAGAATGGTTAGTCAAAATCAATCATTAATTTTTATCAAAGCTTTACTATTAAAATTATAAATAGACGACGAAATTGGGTTGGTAACAGTTTTTCAGCTTCGCTTATGCGAATAAATTTATTAGTGCTTTATCGATGCTAAATTTGTTCACATTCATTGATTGGAGCGCCAGACGGCGACTCCTACGGGATGAGTGTGACAGATAAGACATCACAACCACGCGCGTAAGCGATGGGTGATGGCTTATCGCTCACCTCGAGGAAAGCGTCCGGCTGGGGCGAAAAATCAATTCTACTCTCTGATTTATGATAGGAATGCCAGAAGGTCTTCTCCATTCTCAACCTTTCACCTCTTCGGAAAAGGATGCTTCCTCCTCTTTTTTCATCCATATCAATCAAAATATCTATTACCTATAGTTATTCCTATATAAATAATGCTACAATGAGAAAATGTAGTAATTATATTGTATAAATTTGGAGGAAGCATGATAAAAACGTTACGTTTTTGGATTTTAACTTTAATTTCATTTTCAATCATTGGCATACTGACAAGCTCACTCTTTTCTAGCTATTTAGTAACAAAAGATAGCTTGATAGATAACTCATTGGAGCAAAACCAAGTATATTCTAAAAAGCTGGCGGAAATGTCAGAGGAGCTTTTTTCTTCTATGCAACTAAACCTTGAAGGGAGAAAAGCTGATATTATCAAGCTATTGGATAATCCGTCCGAGTTAACAATAGTTTTGAACCAGCTAATAGTAACAAGTAAAAACTTTAACTCTGTCTCAGTTATTGATAAGAACGGGCTTGCGATAGCTACTTCTCCTAATGTAGGAATTGCTGGTACTGTTATTCAATCTGAAGGTGTTAAAGAAGCATTAGATAAGAAAGAGAATATTATTACAAAACCATATATGGCTGCGACAGGTAGATTACTAGTTCTAGTATCCACCCCTCTTTTTAATGAACAAAATGAGTACCTAGGAATGCTGAATGGAACCATCTATTTGGAAGAGGATAATTTTATACGAAACGTATTAGCAGAGCATTATTCTAAAGATGGATCGTATGTTTATGTCGTAGACCATTCAGGAACGCTTATTTATCATCCTGATGAAGAGAGAATCGGAGAGGTAGTAAAAAGTAATGAGATAGTAGAGAGCTTAATCAGAGGGGACAGTGGCTCGAGTATTACAGAGAATACGAAGGGCGACCTGTACGTGGCTGGATATACTTTAATAGAAGCAAGCGGATGGGGAGTAGTATCGCAAACCCCTTATGCTTCAAGCATAGAGCCTCTTGCTGGAATCATATTGAAGATATTTTTATATGCACTACCTTTTATAGTTTTATTTCTTGTAGTAGCTTTTGTCCTTTCAACTAAACTAGCTTCTCCATTACAAAAACTTTCAAGGTACACAATGGATCCACAATTTAATCGAAATGAGCTAGAAATTCCGACATGGTATTTTGAAGCTAAGCAGTTAACCGAAACTGTTGAAAACTATCGAAAAAAACAAGAAGAAACTGTAGAGGATTTTAAAACTCAATCCTTAACTGATCCTTTAACTGGGCTGAAAAATAGAAGGTTTGCAGAATATCTTTATAGTCATTTAATCGAGAGTAAAAATAACTTCTCGATGATTATGGTGGATATCGATTTCTTTAAAAAAGTAAATGATGAATTTGGACATAATGCAGGGGATGAGGTTCTCCAATTCATAGCTTACCGAATGAATAGGGTAGCTCGTGAAGAAGATTATATCATTAGATTGGGTGGCGAAGAATTTGCAATTGTTATGCCGAACACTCTATTAGAGGAAGCATACCGTATTGCGGAGATACTGAGGAAAGATATTGAATCTACATTACCTCCAACCAATAAGGCTATAACAATATCTTCTGGAGTAGGGGAATACAAGCATAAGGCTGAAGAGATTTCTTCATTTATGGACCGTATTGATCAGGCTCTATATAAGGCAAAATCTAATGGGCGTAATCAAACGATTAAATCCAAGTATTAGAAATAACGTAAAAAGGTTTTAGCCAGTAGCTAAAACCTTTTGTCATTGTACATTGTTCATCTTTTTAATGAGATAAAATACAGCCTCTATAATCATTCCTATTACTAACCCAAAAGCACTAAACATAAACAGGGAAAGGATTCCAATTATATCACCGTTTCCTTCAGGATTAATAATGAAGGAGCGGAAAAGGTCAATGAAACCTATCGCCAATCCAAACGTAAATAAATAAAATGCTTTGTGGAGGTTGTATAATAGCATAGCTCCAGCTGTGACTCCTGCTACAATGGAAAAGGCTGCAAAAGCAATAAAGTTCATAATAACTAATTCTTGTCCTAATACATACCTAACACCTAGAATTAGTAAAAAAAGCGAAGCTACAATGATGAAACCAGCAATTTTTCCATAATTTTTTAACAAATTAAACGCCTACCTTCTCTTTTTATAATATAGGAAAGTGGCACAATTTCCAATACATCCATAAGAAAGGTTTGATCGAATTATGACGGAACATCTTTTTCATTTAAAAGCGAATTGGCCTGGAGGCAGAAATGACGTGGGGGATATTCACTCAGGGAATTTACAAACTAGTATCTCCATTCCAAAAGAAATGGACGGACCTGGAATTGGAACTAACCCTGATGAAATGCTTTTAGGTGCTGCAGCGACTTGTTATATTATTACACTGGCTGCAATGATGGAGAGAAGTAAAGTAAATACAGAAAACTTAGAGATGGACTCAACTGCCATAGTAGATGTTACAAATGGTGTTTTTACGTATAAAAAAATTATTCATCGTCCGATAATTGTAATAACAGATGAAAAAGACAGACTAGTATCAGAAAAGCTCGCTATTAAAGCAGAACAAAGCTGTATGATAAGTAAGGCATTGCGAGGAAATGTGGATATTGAAGTAGAATATTCTATTAATATTACGGACAAATCGATTTTATAAAATAGTGACGTACGAAATGCCAAATGAATATTTTGATTTCTATACCTTTAAGTTAAATTGCTAAAAAAATTATAAAAACCGATATTTTTCAATGTTGATCTTTAATTGATTGTTCATATTTTTACTTTATAAAAGGAATTATATCTTTAATTAGTAACTACATTTTTGATTAATAGGAGTGAATACAGTGGAATGGATAATAATACCGGCATTGATATTTTCTGTACCTGTCATAAGAGCGATTACAGATCACTTAGAAGAAAAAGCACGTATAAAAGCTAGCTCTGTTAAAGATGCATTAGAACTGGAAAGACTTAAACAGGAAAATTTTATAATTGAAACAGAAAAGATGAAAATAGAATTGGAACAAATGAGATTACAATCTCCCTCTCCAAGCTTAGATTTTTCCGTTACTAAAAAGGAGGTTTAGCATTGTATGGAAGGCATAATGGTGATTAAACGAGCTGAGATGGAAGATTCGATGGATGTAGTCAGATTAACTTCCCTACTATGGCCAGGACACAATGTAGAAGAGTTTAAAATTGAAACAGAACAGCTGATTAAGAACGAGAATGCGATTGTTTATCTAGCATATGGACCTTTAGGAGAGCCAATAGGATTTGCACAGTGTCAAATTCGAACAGACTATGTTGAAGGAACTAGTACAACGCCAGTAGGATATTTGGAAGGACTTTTAGTGAAAGAAACGTTCAGGAAATCAGGCATCGCCAAGCAGCTAGTTAAACATTGCGAAGACTGGTCTATTTTGAAAGGCTGTAGGGAGTTTGCTAGTGACTGTGAGCTAGACAATGAGGAGAGTTATAACGTCCACCTGAAGCTAGGCTTTAAAGAAGTAAATCGTGTCATTGCTTTTGCTAAAAAGCTGACTTAAACATGAGGAAATTATGAAAGGCACTTTCTGTTCTATTTGAACGGGAAGTGCCTTTCTCATTGGCTATATTTTGTTTATACAACGTGGGTTTATATTACAAATTCATATACACATATAAAATGAAATATAGTTCCGAGCAATATGAAAATATGGAAAATTTCGTGGAAGCCTAATTTTTTTATAAATGGTAGATTAGGCTTTATACCATATATGATTCCGCCTATCGTATAGAAAATGCCTCCTCCAACTAAATATAAAAGTCCATGGGTTCCAAGACTTTCAGCTAATGAAGGAGCAAGAAAGATAATAATCCATCCCATTCCTATATAAAGAGCTGTGGAAATCCATCTTGGGCAATCAAACCAGACCATCTTAAATAATACTCCTGACATAGCTAGGATCACGATTAAACCAAATAATAGATACCCTGTTGACCCCTTCAAAGTAATGAGGCAAAAAGGAGCATATGTGCCAGCGATGAGTAAATAAATCATCGAATGGTCTAAGCGGCGTAAAAACTGAATAACCCGTTCTTTCGATTTAACCGCATGATACGTGGCAGAAGCTGTGTAAAGCAATATCATACTAACGCCAAAAATAGAGAGTGCTGTTAATGTTAGGCTCGTTGCGTTTAAGGTAATTCCTTTCATAATCATGAGGAATAACCCGATTATTCCTAAAATAGCTCCAAATAAATGAGATAAGGAGTTAAAAGGTTCTCTAATATAATTTTCTAGCATAAAAATGAATGCCTCCACTTCACTAAGTAGTTTTAATAACTACATATAATGATATATTGATATGTATTGGTAGTCAAGGTTTACCTTTATTGAGTTTTACGTTACTATGTTTTTAAGTATTACTAGGAGGTTCATTTATTTATGAATGATTTAAATCGGTTGATTGACCGTTTAGCTTTAGACACTGCTATTAAAGAAGAGGATATACCGGAAATAGACTTATACATGGACCAGGTTATACAGCTTTTTGATGCTAAATACGGGACGACCATTCGAAGTGATGAAGATAAGGTACTAACTAAAACGATGATTAACAATTATGCAAAGGGCAAGCTATTCGTTCCTATAAAAAATAAGAAGTACTCTAAACAACATATTATGTTGATTAATCTTATTTACCATTTAAAAGGATCACTTTCCATCAGTGATGTGAAAGAAACTT
>NZ_JBAEAP010000457.1:0-2771 GCF_056205495.1 Psychrobacillus sp.
CCATCAGCAGGTGAGTTTGCTCAGCTTTACTCGAAGTTAAGTAAAGAGTACGAATCCATCATCGCCATACATGTATCAAATAGTTTAAGCGGTACTCTTTCATCGTCTGTTGCTGGAGCACAAATTGCTCAAGTGCATGTAGATTGTATAGACTCCTTATCCCTATCTGCTGGAATTACCGGTTTAGTAGAAAAGGGTATAAAACTACAGCATGAGGGACTGCCCTATACCGAAATAGTAGAACACCTAAAATCAGAGGCTACCAAGTTTAAAAACTACATCTTAATCGGTAATCTTACTCAGCTATATAAAGGTGGACGTTTAAGTAGTGCCCAATTTTACTTAGGAAGTCTCTTAAAAATAAAACCAGTTATTCAAATAAATAATACGGGACAGCTACAGGAGCTAAATAAGGTTCGCTCCCATAAAAGAGCAATTCAATATTTAGTGGATAAAGTTGTAGACTCTGTTGAAAATGATGGTATCGAGACTGTTTATATTATGCATGCCAACGCTCTTGGGCAAGCGGAAAGCTTAAAAGAAACTATTTTGCTATCTTGTCCGAACCTAGATGTAACCATAGGTGAGATAAGTACTTCTCTTGCAGTACATGCAGGTGAGGATACAATTGCTGTCCTGTGGTATTTGCCTTAAGTAAGAAAAACATTTTAAATATCAATGCTCCCGAGTAGGTTCGGGAGCTTTTATTGTTCTGATATGCGTAATTTACTTAAAAATCATCCTTAACATGAAAGAATACATACTTCGTATTAGGGGTGTACGCATAGGAATCCTGATATTCCCAATATCTATTTCTACTGTTGTTTGTATGAGCATTTACGTACGGCACCCCGTCTTCAACCCTTGTAACAATCGTAGAATGATCCCACCTTCCATCCCCTTGGAAATCATAAAAGATTAAATCTCCTAGTGTTAGCTGGCTTGCGGAATTAACCTGTGTTGCCTGCAATCCAATTGTAGATCCAGCTAAATACCACCGCAACGAATGGGGTGTCGTCCAACTCAAGCTCCATGAATTATTACTTGACCACCACCCCTTTTCCCTATTTGGCTGCCCTCTCATAGGTGCCCCACCTGCCAATAAGCATTGTGATATATAATTTGTACAATCCACATCAAATATAGGGAAATTAGGATTATAACTGTTCCACCATTGATCCGCATATTGAATGGCAGCGTTTCTATTATATTTTGCCATTTTTACCACCTCCTCCTATCTTGTTTATATGTATTTAAGAAGAATATATGCTAGTATGAAGTTAACTGAACAATCTTTTATCTTTTATCTTTTATCTTTTATCTTTTATCTTTTATCTTTTATCTTTTATCTTTTATCTTTTATCTTTTATCTTTTATCTTTTATTCTATTTTTTTGGAAAGGAAGTTGGCTGATGCGACAACATGCAGAAAAGGAAATCTTAGTGCCGACTTTGCTCTGCGATGATAAGGGAAATTTAAATCCGAAGGCAATTGGATTCGCTAGAAGACCTATAATTGAAAGCAACCTTAAAGGTCACTATATGCGAAAGAAAAAATGGAATTATTGGTGCATCTTTGGAGATGAAGTCCTATTTTCAGTAACTATTAGTCATTTAGATTATGCTGCTGTCTGTTTTGTTTATTTCCTAAATTATGAGACGCAACGCTTTGTCGAAAGAACGGTAACTATTCCTTTAGGTACAAAGGTGAAAATGCCAACTAATGTACTGGAAAGCGTTCGATTACAGTCTGAGGAAATGTCCATTCAGCTCTTATATCTTCAAAACGAAACTCATATGACAGTAACAGTTCCAGATTTTGATGGAGAAGTTTTGCATGCTGACTTGGTTATTTCTCATCCACCAGATGAGGATTCTTTAAATGTGGTTATTCCATGGAATCGAACTCAATTCCAATTTACTGCGAAGCATCACCTCCTTCCTGCTAAAGGCTTTGTGAAGATGGGGAGTTCCTCTTATTCCTTTCAAGGCGAAGATAACTTTGCAGTACTCGACTATGGAAGAGGCGTTTGGCCTCGCGAGGCAATTTGGAACTGGGGCTTTGCATCTCAACGTGTAGGGGCAAGAAAAATTGGCCTCAACTTTGGAGGTAAATGGACAGATGGCACTGGGATGACAGAAAATGCTGTTATTGTAGACGGTCATTTGTCAAAGATTCATGAGGATTTAGTGTTTCAGTATCAAGATACTGATTTCATGGTCCCTTGGAAAATTAAAACTAAGTTTTCTAAAGACGTTGATCTCACCTTTACCCCCTTCTTCCATCGAGTAGCGAAGACAGATGTTAAATTGGTTTCCTCGGAAGTAAATCAAATGATGGGCTATTATAATGGCAAGATTCATTTAGAAGACGGAACAACTCTAACTATCCAGCAGATGTTAGGATGCATTGAAGAGCACAAGGCTAAATGGTGAAAATCTTTTCTTTCAAATCATAAAAGCTGACCACTTTATTTTAAGTAGTTTGCTAATGTAGAGAAAACTCGAGCTATCCATCGTAATAACATTTAAATAATAACAAAAAAAACGCTTGGAAATATCTAAGCGTTTTTATAGTGATTTATTGAACTTCGTTTGCTAGTTTAATTAATTCATCAATCTCTAATTTGTACTCTCCTAATTCAGTTGTATTCCCATTAATAAAGTAAATATATCGAGCAAGAAACCCGTCTTCTGTTTCCCACCATAAAGATTGGGAAGTTTCCCCCTCTTCATAAAATGCTAGAACACCATTTTCAAGTTTGTATTCTG
>NZ_JBAEAP010000458.1:0-3767 GCF_056205495.1 Psychrobacillus sp.
AGACCTCGTTTCACGTTATCCTTATCCACCCAAATAACTCCTGCTCCTAGAAAGCCGATGCCGCTAATAACTTGAGCTGCTAATCGCATGGGATCCATATAAGGTCCTTGGTTTAAGGTAGATAAGCTCATCGCCAGTGTAGAACCGAGACATACTAAAATATGCGTACGAATCCCTGCAGGCTTGTGCTTAATAGCCCTCTCTAGCCCTATTAACAGACCTATGAATGTGGCTACTGCTAATCTTATATATAGATCATAATGTGAGTTAAATAATGATGTGACAAAGTCCAATTTGCATTCCACCCTTTAAAAGTTGTTCTTTTTACTACATGCCTTTTAGAGCATTCTTATTTCCAGTAACAAACTTGAGATTTGTTCCCATCCACATCATACAGCTCAAAATAGGTGTTTAGGCCATCCTGCTGTATATCTGTGACCTTTACTCCTCGACTGGATAATGTTTTATGCGCTTCATCTATACTAGAAGAGTAAAAGATTGGATATGTACTATTTCCTCCACCATTTGGCTCTCCCTTTTCAAGAGTCAAGGGTACACCACTTTCTCCAATTTTCAAAATGGCATAGTGGTCCTCCCTATACTGTTCCTCCAGTCCTAGCATCTCCTGATACCAGCTGCTAGCGGTATTAATATCCCGCACCTTTAAGCAGACCGTATCAATTCGTTCGATTATACTCATATGATACCTCCTAAATAAACTGTACTCTTTCTTTTATTCGCTATCGGACGCTTAAGTCCTTTTTAAACCTTACTCCCAATAATTCATCATTAAATCGGTTGCCCATTTTGGCTGCTCCACTTTCCCTTTTGGAAGAAATTCGTTCATCACAGGTTTAATGTCTAGCACTGGTGTCCCACCTATCGCATCTAACCCTTTGACAAAAATCGTTATCCCGTCCCGTTCAACCAATTCAACTGTAGTAAGCCCTATTTTATTTGGGCGATTCTTACCTCGCTGCGCGAATATACCTACCTTCGGATAAGTCGTGTTGTTTCTTGGATGCCTAGCAGTATATTGAACTTGATCGTCAGAAACAAGGTGAAACAAGAAAATTATTTCCACATGACTAAAAGCATCAATACCATCTAGACTGCTCTCATCCCAATCATCGTTTAACCTGATTTCAGAAACTACCTCCCCCCAATAATCATCCTCCGGAGTTTTTCTAGTGTTATGTACTGTTCCAATAGAGCTAACGTGAAATGTATGCATAAATATTCCCCCTTTAAACAAGCATAGCAAACTATACATAAGTGATACATTACTAATTTGTTATGCGAGGTGATAGTTATTTTAAATGAGTGCATTAAAGGATTATGACCAAATCTTGTGGAAATAAAATAGGATAAAGGGGGGATTTATATGATTACAAAAGCAACGAAAGAGGATATCTCATTTATTCTTTCTCATGCAGTAAGCTCTACATATGATGCAACGCAACTAGAGATCAGTGAAGAGAAGGCAATGGCTATGTTTCAAGGCGTTATAGATAAAGGAGGCTTCTATTTAGTTATTAAAGAAGAGGAAGCTATTCAAGGCTGGATCATGTTAGGTGAAAACACAGACTATTTTACTGACAACAAGTATGGGTTTATATATGAAATTTATGTTCTGCTCGCCCATAGAGGAAAAGGGCTTTCTAAAATCCTTATTCATGAAGGGAACTCCTATTTTAAAGAACAAGGCTATGGAGCAGTCCGATTAAATGTTTTTGCCTCCAACTTTGCCAAAGAGATATATAAGAAGGTCGGATTCCAAGAAGTTAATTGTATAATGGAAGTTAAATTATGATATCCTGTTAAACTAAATCACCTAAAGCTCCAAGCGATCCATGCTTGGAGCTTTTTGCATCTCACCGACTTACCATGCTTGAGGCCGGGAATCTTTCTGCTCACTTTTCGGCTCACTCACTTGAAGTATTACATCCGTTTCAGCCCCTGGTCTTAGTAACAATTCATCCTCACGAACAATGTGGTACTCTTCCCATTTTTATACAATCAGAAGGAAAATACATCCTAGATGCACTCATACACATTGTTTTCATTTAAAAGGAGGAGTCAAGTGTGTCAATGTTAACCAGGTGGGCGTTTAGCAACAAAGCAGCAATAACTGTATTAACCGTATTAGTTTTAGTAATTGGGGTGATTAGTTACTTTCGTTTGCCAATGGAGTTTTTACCTTCAGCGGATAACCCACAGGTCACCATTATTACGATGGGCTCAGGAACAGATGCAAAAACAATGGAAACCGAGGTGACTGGTCCTATTGAAGGAGCATTAAACGGTATAAATGGGAAGTCTTCTATCTATTCCAGAACAGGGGATGGATATTCACATATAGACATCGTATATGAATCTGGATACGATATGAAGCAGGCAAAACAGGAGGTACAAGAAGCTTTAGCACACATTTCCTTCCCTTCCGGTATAGCGAAGCCAGTAGTTTCCCAGCTGCATACGTCTATGATCCCTATTGTGAATATCGCTGTTACCTTTGAGGATGGGCTAACGACTGAAAATGTGGAATTTGCAAGGAACACGCTCATCTCACGTTATCAGCAGATCAAAGGAATTTCTAGCGTAGATTTATACGGGGCACATGAATCAACGATTTCGGTTCAATTGGATATGGAAAAAATGCAGGAGAATCAAATTCCGGTTGAATCAGTATTAACTATTCTTCAAGGACAAAATGTTGCGGTGTCTGTTGGAGAGAAGACGGTAAACGGTCAAGTCAGTAATATTAAAGTCATCGGTGACGTAACCAGCTTAGAGAAGTTAAAGCAAATGACAATTTTACCTGAAGTAACACTGGAGGACATCGCTAATATTCAGGAAGCAACCGATTCAGCTTTTATGAGTCATTTTAATGGCAAGGATACACTGGATATGAGTATTACAAAGGATAGTACATCCAATGCAGTGACGATCAGCAAGGAAGCTGAAAAAGTAACAAAGGATTTAAACGAAAAGTATACGCAGCAAGAATCCGTCATTTATGTTTCTTCCTCGGACTTGGTTCAAAATTCTGTCCACACGATGATGAAGGAAGTTTTACTTGGAGCGTTGTTTGCGACTATTTTAATCATGATATTCCTTCGTAACATTCGTTCTACCTTTATTACGATTATTTCGATTCCTCTATCGCTATGCCTGACTTTGTTTTTGTTATCACTATCTGGTGTTACATTAAACATCCTGACACTTGGTGGTGTCGCTGTTGCAGTAGGCAGATTAGTGGATGACAGCATAGTAGTTATAGAAAATATTTTTCGTAAGATGCAGTCCGAAAAGTTTAGTGTTCAAATGGTGATTGATGCCACAAAGCAGGTTGGAGTAGCCATTACAGCCTCGACATTAACGACTGTGGCTGTCTTTCTTCCAATGAGCTTATTAAATGGTTCATTACAGGATTTTTTACTTCCTTTTGCTCTAACTGTTACCTATTCGCTGTTAGCCTCTCTATTAGTTGCTTTAACAGTTGTCCCTATCATGAGTGCTAGCTTATTGAAGAACACGAAGTTACCGGAGCATAAAGCTGCTACTCGTTTTCCAAAGCTTGTCACCTGGTCGTTAAATCATAAGTGGGTTATCTTCTTGATTTCCGCAGCATTATTTTTGGGCTCCATCGGAACATACTTTTTAATACCAAAAGGAGCAGTCAATAGTTCCTCTTCCGATTATATTACCGTCACGTTAACCTATCCAACGAGCACAGCTGCCGAGGAAGTGCAGTCAGAAATGAT
>NZ_JBAEAP010000459.1:0-3751 GCF_056205495.1 Psychrobacillus sp.
GCATCCGCCAGCATTTTACCCCATTCTGGAGTTGGAGCCTGTGCCCCTAGGCCAAGAAAACCTAGTGCTGCTGCTTCTATAATTGCAGAAGCTATAGCCAGAGTTCCCGCCACGATTACAGGTGCCATAGAGTTAGGTAAGATGTGCGAAAAAAGGATACGAACATCCTTCATACCAATTGCCTTGGCGGAGGTTATGTATTCCTCTTCTTTTATACTTAACACTTTCGACCTTATCAATCGCCCGAAGTTAGGGATGTTAATAATTGCTATCGCAATTAAAGCATTTTGCAGAGATGGTCCTAGCACAGACACGACTGCAATTGCTAATAGAATACTTGGAAAAGCAAGAAGAATATCAAATAGGCGAGATATAATCATATCAACCCATTTTCCATAATAGCCCGCTACAATCCCCAATACACTCCCTATAATGACAGAACCAATTACAGAAAAAAAGCCTACCCATAAAGAAATTCTTGCCCCATGGACGATTCGTGAAAAAATATCTCTACCAAAATCATCTGTGCCAAACCAAAATTGGCTAGACGGGGGTAAGAGTCGCTTATCTGAAATAGATTGTTCATCAATGCCCTGCGGGACTAGATAAGGTCCTATTAACGCTACTAATATAAAGAAAAATACAATAAAAGTGCCAACAAGCGCCACTTTATTTTTACGGAAACCTCTCCACGCTTCTTTCCAAGGACCAGCTGATATGTCCTTTTCGGTAGCCAATAAGTTATCCGGTGCTTTTGGAACCATTTGGGTCATCATCATCTCTCCTTTTAGTCATACTTGATGCGTGGATCAATTAATCCGTATAAAATATCAACGAATAAATTAATCATAACGAATATAAATGCAACTACTAATATTCCAGATTGTATAACTGGATAGTCACGATACTGAATAGCATCATAAATGTATCGACCAATTCCTGGCCACCCAAAGATAGTTTCAGTTAAAATAGCGCCTCCTAAAAGTAAGCCCATTTGAAGCCCTACTACTGTTAAAACTGGAATGATAGCATTCTTCAATGAATGCTTATATACTACCCAAAACATTTTTTGTCCTTTAGCTCTTGCTGTCCGCACGTAATCTGCTCTCATAACTTCAAGCATACTAGATCTTGTCATACGAGCAATAATCGCCATTGGAATTGTCGCCAAAGCAATGCTAGGTAATATTAAATGTTTAAGCACGTCACCAAGCTGATCAAAACGACCATTGATAATCGTATCAATCACATATAAATTTGTAACCGCTGTAACTGGATCTCTGGCATCATCTCTTCCACCTGGTGGAAGCCACTGTAATTCTACAGAAAAAATCCATTGCTCCATCAGTCCTAACCAAAAGATTGGCATGGACACTCCTATCAAAGCTATTACCATCGCTAAATAATCGAACCATGAATTTTGAAACCATGCAGATATAATTCCTGCATTCACTCCTATTACAACAGCTATTAGGATTGCGAAGAAAGCTAGCTCAAATGTAGCAGCAAGGTATGGCCATATTTCGGTCGCCACTGGCTTAACAGTTCGCATCGACTCCCCAAGATCTCCTTGAAGTAATCCAAATAAGTAATCAAAATATTGCACGTACCAAGGATTATCTAAGCCTAGGCTTGCTCTTAGTGACTCAATTGCCTCCTTAGAAGCTAATTGTCCTAAAATAACCTGTGCTGGATCACCAGGAATTGCACGTATAATCATAAAAACTAAAAAAGTCATACCAAGCAATACCGGTATAAGCTGTAACAGCCTCTTTCCAATATAGTGAAGCATGTTTCTTCACCCTCTTTATTCTAAAATATGAAATAACTCACCTTTTAAAAGAGGAGGGAATCAATAAGACCCCCTCCACTCTATTCCTTACTTAAAGTCAACGTTTCCTAGTTTGTCTGAACCTGTTGGATGTGGCGTAAATCCAGTCAATTCTGCTTTACCAGCAAGTAATGGTGTTGAGTGAGCAAGTGGTACCCATGGTGCATCTTCAAATATTATTTCTTGTGCTTGTTTATATAATTCAATACGTTTGTTTTCATCTACTTCTGATTGTGCTTGGATAAGAATGTCATGTAATGGGTCGCTACTATAGTACGTATAGTTATTGCTTCCGATATTATCTTGGTCTAGTAAAACATAAAGGAAGTTATCTGCATCTCCATTATCACCAGTCCATCCAAGTAAGAAAGCGTCTGCTTCTCCTAAACGAGCTTTTTCTAAATAAGTAGCCCACTCATAAGAAACGATTTTAGCATTGATGCCTACTTTTTCTAAATTATTTTTAATTGCTTCTGCAACTTTAGCTCCATCTGGCATATATGGTCTTGGAACTGGCATTGCCCATAGCTCCATTTCAAAACCATCTGCAAATCCTGCTTCTGCTAAAAGTTCTTTTGCTTTTTCTGGATCATATTCATATCCAGGAATCTCATCATTGAATCCACTAATAGATGACGGAATTGGGTTTTTAGCTACCTCTGCTCCGCCTTCAAAGAAAGCATCAACAATAGCTTGCTTATCAATTGCATAGTTCATTGCTTGACGTACTTTTACGTTGTCAAACGGTGGTCTAGTAGTCGTTAATCCTAAGTAACCAACATTCATAGAAGGACGCTCATACAATTGAAGAGCAGCCTCACCTTCTACTGTCGAACGATCGGACGGGTTCACACCATCAGCTAAATCAATAGTTCCTGATAATAGTTCATTAAGGCGACCTGCGTTGTCTGGTATCGCTTTGAATACGACTTTATCAAGCTTAGGCATACCATCAACCCAATAATCTTCATATTTTTCGATTGTAATAGTTGCATTACGTTTCCACTCTACGAATTTGAATGGACCAGTTCCTACTGGATTGTCACCAAATGCTTTTTCATCTTTTTCAAATGCAGTTGGACTTGCAATACCAAATGGACTCATAGCAATATTTTTTAAGAAAGGTGCTTGAGGGCGCTTAAGCTTAAACACTACTTTGTAATCACCGTCAGCTGTAACAGATTCAATTACGTGGCCTTCGTCACCAGCATAACCGCCGAACATAGATCCGTAGTAATAGAATTTTTCCTCTGAACCATTAGCCCAGCGTTCAAAATTTTTCACGACTGCCTCAGCATTAAAGTCTGTTCCGTCATGGAATTTAATTCCTTCTTCTAAAGTAAATGTATACGTTAATCCGTCATCAGACGGTTCCCACTCTTTAGCGAGTCCTGGCTGAATTGTAGTATCTTCCTCGCCAAAGTTTAATAGTGTCTCGAACAAGTTTTGTGTTACCTTGAAAGATTCACCATCTGTAACTGTAGCTGGATCTAGAGAAACGGAGTCTCCTCCACGACCAAATACTAATGTTTTATTCTCTGATGATGACGATTCTCCTTTTTTATCTCCATCAGATTCATCACTTGAACAAGCAACGATTGTAAATGCAGCAAGTATCATTAAAAACATAAATGACAATAATTTCTTTTTTCTCACATGGACCCCTCCAAATTTATATTATCAATGCTGTACTGCCTCGTTATATAGATGGCAGGCAACAAAATGACTGTTCTTAACTTCCTCAAGCTTCGGTTTAACGGTTGTACATACATCCATTTTAAAAGGACAACGTGTATAGAATGTACAACCTGTAGGCGGGTTAGAAGGGCTTGGGATATCTCCCTCTAATATAATTTGCTCCCTTTGAAATTGTGGATCTGGTACTGGCACAGCAGAAAGAAGTGCTTTTGTATAAGGATG
>NZ_JBAEAP010000460.1:0-2265 GCF_056205495.1 Psychrobacillus sp.
GTTTCATACCCAAACCCGATTAAATGCGATTCACCTAGCGGATGTAAATAGTTGCTAAACCCTGGGATTTTTAATTCACCAAGCACTTGAGGCTTAGTAGGATTGGCAACATCAATCACAAACAATGGATCTGTCTCTCGAAATGTTACCATGTATGCTTTGTCCCCCATAAACCTTGCCGAATAAATTCTTTCTTCTTTTGCTAACCCTGTAATAGAACCGACCACTTTCATATTTTCATCTAATATAAATAAGTTATTCTCTGAAGGATTTCTTTCATCCCAAAGGTCCCCTGTGGTAGTAACTGTTCTAAAGTAACCAGCATGTTCATCCAGAGAAAACTGGTTAAGGATCGTTCCCTCTAACGTAGCTGTTCCTACAAAATCAACTATAGTTTCTTTAAGCGAGAATTTATAGACAACCGTGTCAAGCTTACCCGGTCCCCATATCATCTTTCTGCTTGTATTAGCCCCATCCTCCTTATAAATGGCGGAAGTTAGGTAAAGATTCTCTTTGGACATATATAAATCCTGACTGCCTCCGAGAAAGCTCTTTGTTTTAGCCTCATTCTCTATAGGCTCCGAAATATCAAGCGTGGTTATAACCGTATAATTCCCGTCTAATGAATTAGGCAATATCGAGATTTGTTTATAATCCAACGGCTGAGCCTCTTTGTTTACCTTTGAATCATACGTAAAGGGTCTCAATTCTATATCTTTATTCTCTTCCATCATCCAATATCTAGGCATAATAGTAGAAACTATATAAAGGACATTTTCTTTTAAACGAACACCGTTCATATAACCCTCTGAGGCTAGTTCTCTAATCAGCTTTGGAGATGTCGGGTCAGAAATATCATATAGGAAAACACTTGTCATGCTTTCCCAGGCAGGCTCTATTCTTGACTCAGTTTCTCTAGCCTCCAAAGTATGGTAAATATTCTTTTGTCCAATTACTATTAGCATTTCATCTTTTAATAATAGCTGACTAGGATAAAAAGAATCTGTAAATTGAATTTTACTGTCAAGCTTCATATTAGAAGCATTTTCAATATCGCTAATCACTACATTGTTTTCACTAATCATAAATACATGAGAACCATTCGTCTGAACAATATCTGCCTCTTCTACTCCCTCTACTTGATTGTTAGTTGTAGAATGACCTGCACTATCGGACTTTGAGGATTCCTCCGTTGCCATTTGGTCTGTTGCTTCTGTGACTACGTTTTCTCGTGTGCTCATCACTAGCTTAAAGTATTCCTCTAGCTCTTTTCGAGACTTTACAGTCGGGATAGACTCATGAACTTGAAAAGTATGTTTCCTTTTACCTACATATAGCGTGTAATCGCCTTCTGATAGACCTGAAATTTCAATGGACTTTCCATTATTCTTTAGCTTATAATCCGGCTTTACTTTATCGCCATAATGGTCCGTTAAATACACTTCCTCATTTTTCAGAGCATCGCTATTAATACTCCTTGAAAAATCTGCTTTAAAAACTTGATCGGATAAAATATGACTTTGAGCAAAAACCTCTTGCTGAGAAAAATAAATCCACCATGTACCTCCTGTTAAACAAATAGCAGCAACGATAAAAATTACAGTCCACTTCTTCATCGTCTTCTTCCTTTCTTTTACATTAATTAATATATTAGACCGTTTTTCTGGTTATTAGTTACAGGTTATGTTTTAGTATTTTTTGTCGAAAAATGTTAATTAAAATATAGAGAATTTTCTCTCTTTCCTATAACATAGATTAATAGGGGATGTAAAAAAACAAAGGGGGAAATAAAATTGAAAGCGTTAACACGATTTTCAAACACTTTAATGGTCAGATTCTTACCTGATCCATACATATTTGTTGCAATACTTACTCTATTAGTATTTTTACTTGGAGTGTTCTTAACAGATTCCACACCATTGGAAATGGCAACCTACTGGGGAGATGGTTTTTGGGGTTTACTATCGTTCACTATGCAAATGGTTGTTGTTCTCTTGGCAGGTCATGTATTAGCAAGCAGCCCGTTTTTTAAAAAAGTATTAAGCTCCTTAGCTGGAATAGCTAAGACACCTGGTTCAGCGATTCTATTAGTTTCTGTTGTTTCTTTAATCGGATGCTGGATTAACTGGGGGTTTGGTTTAGTAATTGGTGCTCTTTTTGCAAAGGAAATTGCCAAGCAGGTTAAAAATGTGGATTACCGCCTATTAATTGCTAGTGCTTATTCAGGCTTTATCATATGGCATGGTGGCCTCGCAGGTTCAATAC
>NZ_JBAEAP010000461.1:0-2892 GCF_056205495.1 Psychrobacillus sp.
AAAATTCCAACGTGGATGAATCCTGTGATTGGAACAAGGAGGCGAGCGCGTTATACATATTACTTTCCGTGACATTAGATGTCGTATGAATGACATATTTCCAAAATCGAATCGGATCATTATCAGATGTATTCAGCGAAATCCATGTAACGATGTCATTCGTTTGGTTAAACCATTGGCTTAATAGCGTAGTTTTGCCGTAGCCTGCTGGTGCTTGAATAATCGTAATTCTTTTAGAATGGTTTTTCTGAAATAATTCATATAATCTTTTTCTATCTAGTGCTTCTGCTGTAGCTTTGGGTACCGTTGTTTTGGAACTCAACCAGACCATTTGCATCCTCTTTTACCTCCATGGGTTGCTTATACTTTGTAAATGTAAGAATAATTAACTAGTCTTCTCGTAAATCTATTATACTATTAACCTGTAACTTTTTATTCAAAAAATTAAAATAATTAACATTCCTCAATATTTTTAGAAAATCATTTCGTATAAGCTTAAGTGGTATGTGTTTTTTAAGGAATTTTTGCGAATGAGAAATGGTTTCTAAAAGTTGGTGGGAGGGATAATTGATAAATTATAGTATATTAATGATTTTTTAAAATAATGCACAATAAAAAACGGAGCAATTCATTAGGAGGAATAGTTTTGAGGAATAAAGGATGGAAGACAGCAACAGCGGTAGCATTATTAACAAGTTCGATTTTAGCCTTTTCACCAATTGCGTATGGTAAATCATTTTCAGTGGAGCAATCGGTAGCCACGGCGAAAAGTGATTTACACAAGGCGACTACGATATACGTATCTCCGGCGCTTGAAGGGAAATTAATCCCAAGTGACTCGCTCTATGCTACATTAAATAGTGTGAAGAAAAATTATGAGATCACAAAAAGTGTCGTTACCTCATCCAAATTATCTGCAGGCGAGATAGAAGGCACACTGAAGGAAATGGATGCCATTTACAATGAAAAAGTAACTAAGGGATTAGTTTCTTATATAGATGCGTATAATTACGCAACGAAGTATTTAGAGTCTCTAATGAGGGAAATTAGCCAAGCGGAAGCAAAGAGTGATTTTGCAGGAGTAGCTGCTGGATATCATAAGCTATCGTATCAGTTAAAGGATCGATCCTCTATTTTATATCGCTTTTCTGGTAAAGCTGCACGGGACTTATTACTAGAAAAGTATAAAAAGCCAGCTGATGCAAAGCGTGACGAACTAATGCTACCTGTCACCATTTATATGAAATTAGTAGATTTAAACAGCTTATATACAGCTGGGAAACAATCGGAAGCTTTAAAAGTATATGCAGAAATAAATGCCTTAATGGAAGGGTTACCGAAAACAAGTAAGTATTCGCCTATTTTATTGGCTGAGGTAGCTAAAATTAAAGCGATAGTGGAAGGACTTCCTAACCAGTCCACAGAACAGCAGATACTTGATGCAAAGGTGGAAGGCCTCGTGAAGGCAGTAAATGCTAGCCAAAAAAATATTCTTTTATCTTCTAGCACGTCCAATTCTTTAACGATAACAGTTCAGGAAGATATCAGTATGTTAGACTTTTTGAGTAAAGGATTTTATCCGACTCTTATTAGTAGCATAGGTGTGTCTAAGGTGAATGGAAACGATCCATTGTCAGAGGCTGCTATGAATGAATTAAAGGCTTTGTTTCCTACAGATGCAAAAGTGCTATCGGATTTAAAAGGGAAGTCATTTAATCTTCCAGTAACAGTTAATAATGGTGCCTTGGATGTCGTATTTACACTAGTTTTTAACTAAACAAAATAAGACCATGTAAAAGCTTAACTTTTACGTGGTCTTTTTTTGTTCATGAATGTTCATTTTGAAAACTGAAGGTTTTTACATAATTGCATCCTTCACAAGCGAGGCCTATCTGTTCTTGGGTATCGGGGTGCTGAAAGTAAATTTCATCGTACCCACAAATGTAACACTCCATGACATGAAAAATGAGACGAGGACCAATGACGTTGTCTAACAGCTGATTAAAATCGGACTGCATATTCTACATCTCCCTCTGCTTTTGTATCAATATAGCAAGTTAAAACCATATTATTCGTCGAAAGCCGGCAGAACTTTGGATTTGATTTCGACTATTTCCTGTTAATAGAGTATATGGAAGGAGCGTGTTCTATTATGAACGTTTTTTTTAGGAGGAACATACTAAAGGTTAGGTCTATTTGTAATCTTTTATTCATAGTAATTGACCTCTATTTCCAATTAAAAAGAACGATTTTTATTCGATGGTGGATTGTTTGTCGGAAAGAGAGGGAAATGAGGGAAAACGGTTAGAAAGATAGATTCATGCTCTGTGCAAGACAGTCAGAATCTCATGTACCTCTTTTTTCGTTGTGGTAGAATAGAGGCATTTTACCCACTTTTTGGAGGCATTTGATTTGATTTGTCGTATTATGGAGGGGAATGAGGACACTTGAGGATGTAAGAAATGAGGAATGCGAAATGATCGAACTCCGAGATGTGCGAAAAAAATATCGTTCAGGGACAAAGCAGATGGAAGTATTGCGCGGGATGGATCTTCGTGTGGAGCAGGGAGAGTACGTGGCAATCATGGGGAAGTCCGGTTCAGGGAAGAGCACGATGCTCAATTTGTTAGGAACTCTGGACTTGTTAGATAAAGGAAGCTATGTGTTAGCTGGTAAGTCAGTACATAAAATGGGTAAAGCTCGTCGTGCAAAGCTACGGAATGAGGAGATAGGATTTGTCTTTCAGCATTTTCAGCTGATCCCTAACTTGTCTGTCTATCAAAATGTGTTACTCCCTTTAACATACGGGAGAAAAAGACTTAGAGGAAAGAAAGCTCGCGTTCTTGCTATGTTAGAAGAGATGGGCATTTTAGATAAGAAAAACCACAAGCC
>NZ_JBAEAP010000462.1:0-1977 GCF_056205495.1 Psychrobacillus sp.
AGCAGTCCAACAGCAAGTACCTTTTTCCATTTTATATCCGCAAAGTGAAATCTCTAAAAAGCTTTCCTCTATTGTTAGCAAGTTTACTGAAGAACAGTTGGAAGCAGTTCCTTCTAATCCGAGTAAGATTATTGATAAATTGAAAAGCATATTTAAAGGAGGCGATAAGTAGGATGGGACCAAAGAAAAAATTACTTATCGTGGATGATTCAGCTTTTATGCGTAAATTAATCGGAGACTTCTTTAAGGAAAGCAAAACAATTGAAGTAGTAGGTATAGCCCGAAATGGATCAGATGCCCTCAGAAAAATTAAAACACTACGTCCTGATGTTATTACGATGGATGTAGAAATGCCAGAGATGAATGGGATAGAAGCACTAAAACAAATAATGATTGATTCTCCTGTTCCAATCATTATGCTTTCTAGTACTACTCAACGGGGTACGGAAAGTACTTTACTAGCTATGGAATATGGTGCAGTAGACTTTGTAGCTAAACCTAGCGGCACCATATCTTTAGATTTACATAAGATTAAAGATGAATTAGTTGAAAAAGTAGAACATGCTTCAAGAATCACTATAAGTAAATTAAAAAAAGTAAAACTACCAACAAGAGAAGAGCCAAAGGTAGCGGTGAACCAATCTGTTACACATAGGCTGCTAAACAAAAAAAAGATGGTATTAATCGGTACTTCTACAGGGGGACCACGAGCTTTACAAGAGGTTCTACCCAATTTACCAGGAGATTTAAAGGCTCCTGTTCTAATAGTCCAGCATATGCCTCCTGGGTTTACTAAATCACTTGCGGATCGTTTAAACCAACTATCCGAGATTGAGGTAAAGGAAGCAAGTGAAGGAGATATTATTCGGAATGGACATGCGTATATAGCTCCAGGTGGATATCATATGCGCATAAAAAAAGTAGGAACCGCTTATACGATAAAACTGGATGATGTAGAGCCTCCTAGAGGAGGACATAGACCATCAGTGGACGTTCTATTGGAAGACAATAGCAGCTATAATGACTTTGATAAAATCGTAATCATTATGACTGGTATGGGTTCGGACGGCTCTAAAGGCCTGAAGCGGTTAGTTGAGGCTGGTAAAGTAGTTACAATTGCTGAATCCTCGAATACATGTATTGTTTATGGCATGCCTAAAGCAGCGGTAGAAACAAAATTAGTGAACGAAGTGGTAGATTTAGAGAGAATTGCAAACACAATCACACGGTATTTACCTTAAAGGGGAGTTAAGTTCATGGATATCAATCAATATTTAGAGATGTTTATAGAAGAAAGTAAGGAGCATTTACAGGCATGTAATGATCATTTACTAGAACTAGAGAAAAATCCCCAGGATCTTTCTATTGTTAATGAAGTATTTCGTTCTGCTCACACATTAAAAGGTATGTCTGCAACTATGGGGTACGAGGACATAGCTAATCTTACTCATAAGATGGAGAACGTTCTAGACGAAATACGAAATAGCCGTTTAAATGTTACTCCAGAGCTTCTTGACGTAGTTTTCGTAGCGGTGGACCAGCTAGAAGAAATGGTCTTTAACATTGCTGAAGGCGGAGATGGAAAACTGAATGTAGAAGAGACTGTAAGAAAGCTTCATGAGATTGAAACCGGAGAAATAGAAGTTGCTGCTACTGTTGTAAATAATGTTTCTTCAACCTCGCTAGAAAATTACTTAACTTATGACGATTATGAAATGACTGTCATACAGCAATCTGCAGAACAAAATTATTTTTCATATGAGATATCTATCAAACTTCGAGAAGATTGCTTGCTTAAAGCTGCCCGCGTGTATATGGTTTTTGAGCTACTTGAAAAAATGGGAGATGTTATTAAATCTTCTCCTTCCGTTGAAAAGCTCGAAGATGAGGATTTTGATGAGCAGTTCTATGTAGCCTTCGTTACGACGGAGACGCAAGCTGATGTACAAAAGAAGCTGATGAAAGTATCAGAGGTTA
>NZ_JBAEAP010000463.1:0-13913 GCF_056205495.1 Psychrobacillus sp.
AACCGACCTGCCAGAAGAAAATGAGCAGTCCGTATATAATGAGATGATTTCGGATCGTGAAAGTGTTGCTCAAAAGTTTTTGTCTACCGGTGATGCTGATAAGAGAAGAATTGAAGCAGAAACGGATAGTACAGTTACGAAGATGATAGCTGAAGCTAAAAAAGAAGCTGCTCTTCTAAGAGCTGAGGGAGATGCGGAGGCTGCAAGAATTTATAATACGAGCTTTTCAAAGGACCCTGAATTTTATTCTTTATATAGAACGTTAGAATCTTATAAGAAGACAATCGGTGAAGATACGATGATTGTTATTCCGTCCGATTCACCTTATGCCAATATCCTATCTGGATACTTAGAATAGTATATGAATCGTCATTCCCCTTACTGTCGTGGTAAGATATAGGGAATGACGATTTTATTTTTATTTAGGAAATTAAAGTTCTGAACTTGTGGATAAATTGATGTCTAGCTTCACCGCCTTGCCCCTCGGGGTCAAATGGGAAAAAGCTCCGGTGGCTGAGGAGCTGCCTCCTCGCTTTTCTCCATTTGCCTGTCGGGGCAGACATAGGCGCTTTTCTTTGTACAAGCTAATGTAAAACAATATAACTAAGGAGTGAATGATTCATGTCATCCGAAAAAATTCTATTATTAGATGGGAATAGTTTAGCTTATCGTGCATTCTTTGCCCTTCCTTTATTAACAAATGAACATGGAATACATACAAATGCTGTTTACGGCTTTACGATGATGCTTCAAAAAATAATGGATGAAGAGAATCCTACACATATGCTCGTGGCATTTGATGCAGGGAAAACTACCTTCCGCCATTCAACTTTTGAAGAATATAAGGGAGGGAGACAGAAAACTCCACCCGAGCTTTCAGAGCAATTTCCATATTTACGCAAGCTTATAGATGCTTATGGTATTAAACGATATGAGCTGGAAATGTACGAGGCAGATGATATTATAGGGACGCTAAGTCGACAGGCTGAAAAGAAGGGCCAGCAGGTTGTCATTGTGTCAGGAGACAAGGATTTAACTCAGCTAGCTACAGATTCGACTACTGTGTATATTACGAGAAAAGGAATTACAGACATAGAGAAATATACACCAGAGCACGTTCAAGAAAAATACGGACTTACACCACTTCAAATCATCGATATGAAGGGATTAATGGGGGATTCCTCTGATAATATCCCGGGAGTTCCAGGCGTTGGTGAAAAAACAGCCATTAAACTTTTAAAAGAGCATGGATCTGTTGAGCAACTATATCAAGCACTCGATTCAGTTAGTGGTGCTAAGCTAAAGGAAAAGCTTATAGCCAATGAGGAACAGGCGAAAATGAGCAAGGAGCTTGCAACTATTGAAATAAACGCTCCTATCGATGTGTCACTTGAGGATATCACTTATAGTGGTCCAAACATGGATGACGTCATTTCTATATGGAAGGAACTATCCTTTAAAACTTTATTGGAAAAAACGGAGTATGTGGCAGAGGAGCATTCTACCACGGAAACGACTTTTGAAATTGTAGAGAACGTGAACTCTAGTTTCTTAGTAGATGAAATGTCTCTGCACTTAGAACTATATGATGAACAGTACCATAGAGCGGATTTATTGGGCATTGCGTTGTCAGATGGGGAAAAATCTTATTTTATCCCTGGAGAAACAGCTTTCCAATCAAAAGAATTTTGTGCTTGGCTAGAGGATGAGTCCAAAACAAAATATGTGGTGGATTCAAAAGCAACGCAAGCAGTAAGCAGAAAACATGGAGTAAGCATTGCTGGGGTGGAGTTTGACCTAACACTGGCAGCCTATATAGATAATGCATCCTTGTCAGCAGATGATGTGGCAACGATCGGTAAAGAATATGGTTATTACAACGTGTTAAGCAATGAGCAGATTTACGGAAAAGGAGCCAAAAAGTCTGTTCCCGAGCAAGAGAAGCTTGCGGAGCATGCCACTAGAAAGGCATTAGCTTTATGGCATTTAAAACCTATCCTAGAAAAGAAATTAAAAGAAAATGAACAATTTAAGTTATACAAGGAGTTGGAATTACCACTAGCATCTATTTTAGGAACAATGGAATCAGATGGAGTAAAGGTGGATAAGCAAGTACTTGTAGAGATGGGCCATGATTTAGAAATCAAGCTTAAGCAAATTGAAGGTGACATCCATGCTTTAGCGGGAGAAGAATTTAATATTAATTCTCCAAAGCAGCTTGGCGTCATCCTTTTTGAAAAACTTGGGCTGCCACCTATTAAGAAAACGAAGACTGGCTATTCTACAGCAGCTGATGTGTTAGAGAAACTAGCTAGTGAGCATGAAATCATTGAACAAATTTTAATGTACCGTCAATTAGGAAAGTTAAATTCAACCTATATCGAAGGACTTTTAAAAGAGATCCATGAGGATGACGGGAAAATTCATACTAGATACCAACAGGCGCTAACAACAACTGGACGTTTAAGCTCTATCAACCCTAACCTACAAAACATTCCAATCCGTCTTGAGGAAGGTAGAAAAATTCGTAAAGCGTTTGTACCAAGTAATCCTGAATGGGTTATGTTTGCAGCCGATTACTCTCAAATAGAGCTACGAGTGCTTGCCCATATGGCAGAGGATGCAAACCTAATGGAAGCCTTTAAGAATAATATGGATATCCATACTAAAACCGCTATGGATGTATTCCATGTCGAGGCAGGTGCAGTTGATTCTAATATGCGCCGTGCAGCAAAAGCAGTTAACTTTGGTATCGTTTATGGGATTAGTGATTACGGTCTATCTCAAAGCTTAGATATTACTCGTAAAGAAGCTGCTATATTTATCGAGAAGTATTTGAAAAGCTTCCCTGGAGTAAAGGAATATATGGATGACAGTATTCAAACAGCTAAGCAAAAAGGCTTCGTTACGACCATTTTGAATCGCAGAAGATATTTGCCGGAAATAACTAGCTCTAATTTTAATTTGAGAAGCTTCGCTGAACGCACAGCTATGAATACGCCTATACAAGGAAGCGCAGCAGATATCATTAAAAAAGCGATGATTGATATGGCGGCACGACTTAAAAAAGAAAACATGCAAACCAAGATGCTTCTTCAAGTGCATGATGAGCTAATATTCGAGGCTCCTCCAGAAGAGATTGCACTGCTTGAGAAGATCGTTCCTGAGGTAATGGAATCTGCGATTGAGCTAAATGTTCCTCTTAAAGTGGAGTATGCGTTTGGATCATCTTGGTACGATACAAAGTAAGGAGTTTTATGTATGCCAGAATTACCAGAGGTGGAAGGCGTTGTTCGAGGACTTCAGCCTGTTGTCACAGGTAAATTGATTCAATCAGTGGATGTTTCTCCAACCATCATAAAATCAAAGCAAGTCGGAAAGGAAGCTATTATCAAGGGAGCAGACGTGGAGTCATTCCAGGCTGCCCTTCCTGGTATGGTGATCGCTCGAATTGAACGGCGCTCGAAATATATTTATTTTCATTTGAAAAACCAAAACGGAGAACCGTTTCTACTCGTTTCGCATTTGGGCATGTCAGGTGCTTGGTTTTATGTAAGGACCTTGGATGACATCTTAGAGGAAAAGTTTAAAAAGCATAGTCATGTTACTCTTCGTTTTGAAGAAGGAGATATGCTTGTATATGCGGACATACGTCGCTTTGGTGAGCTACGCCTGCTAGAAAGTGAAGCAGACTACCCGCCCTTACTTTTGATGGCTCCCGAGCCTTTTGACGATGGAGCACTAGAGCATTTTCTACAGATGAGTCTCTTGCCGCGCTATGAAAACAAAGCTATCAAGGAATTCATCATGGATGGTCATGTCGTTTCAGGCTGTGGCAACATATATGCCACAGAGGCATTATTTAATCTTAGAATACACCCTGCACGGACAGTAAAAAGAATAAGTAAAGCAAGAAAAATTCAACTGTTTCAGGAAATAGTGAAAGTACTGTTAGACAGCATTGAAAATGGTGGAAGTACTATTTCAGATTATCGCTCTATTAATGGTGGAGCAGGAACGATGCAGCATAGATTACAAATGTATAGCAAAAAAAGCTGCCCAATCTGTGGGAAGGCTACCAAGCAAAAAACAATAGCTGGCCGAACATCTACCTATTGTGGTTCGTGCCAAAAGTAACGGAGGATTCATCATGATCATTGGATTGACTGGAAGTATCGCTAGCGGCAAAAGTACGGTGTCAAATATGCTGAAGGAAATGGGATATCCCATTATTGATGCAGATCTTGTAGCAAGAATCGTTGTAGAAAAAGGAGCAGATGCTCTTCAGGCAATAACGGAGGTTTTTGGAGACGAGATACTTAATGCGGATGGTGAACTAAATCGTCCGAAGCTAGGTGAAATAATTTTTTCTTCACCCGCCCAAAGAAAGCAGCTGAATGATATTATGCATCCAGCCATTCGAGCGGAAATGATGAGACAAAAAGAGGAAATGTTACTAGCAGGTCATCCGGTTATTATAATGGATATCCCATTGCTTTTTGAAAGTAAGCTACAATCTTACGTGGATAAAATTATTGTCGTTACTGTATCAGAAGAAACTCAACTGAACAGGCTAATGGCTAGAAATAATTATTCCAAAGAGGAAGCAAAAGCAAGAATTCAATCTCAGTTGCCTTTGTCTATTAAGGAGAAGGGCGCAGATGCTGTCATTTATAATAACGGTACTTTGGAGTCAACTAGGGAGCAGCTAGAAAAAATTCTTAGAGCTTGGAAGTAATAATTAGTTGAAAATAACGAATTTAAAAACAGGGTATTTTAAGGCTACATAATTCTAAAAATGTGTTATACTAATGCATGATTATAAAAGAAAAAGTATCACACGTTATAGGAGGACTTATTATATGTCAGCTTCAATTGCAATCAATGGTTTTGGAAGAATCGGAAGAATGGTATTTCGCCAAGCAATCGTACAAGAGGAACTTAATGTAGTAGCTATTAATGCTAGATACCCATTAGAAACTTTAGCTCACCTAATAAGATATGATTCTACACATGGAACTTTCTCTGGAGATATTGAGATTGGAGATAATGCTCTAATCGTAAATGGTAAACATGTACAGATCGTAAACGAGCGTGAGCCAGAAAAACTTCCATGGAAAGAATTGAATGTGGATATCGTAATTGAATCTACTGGTAAATTTAACGATGGAGAAAAAGCGTCTGGTCACATAAAAGCTGGAGCTAAGAAGGTTGTTATTACAGCGCCTGCCAAAAATGAAGACGCAACGATTGTCATTGGTGTAAATGATGAAAAGCTAGACGTAGTAAATCACCAAATCATCTCCAATGCAAGCTGTACAACTAATTGTTTAGCACCAGTAGTAAAAGTATTAAACGATGCCTTTGGTATTGAAAACGGTTTAATGACTACAGTTCATGCCTATACAAATGACCAAAATAATTTAGATAACCCCCATAAAGATTTAAGACGTGCGCGTTCATGTGGGCAATCTATTATTCCTACTTCGACCGGTGCAGCGAAAGCCCTTTCACTTGTATTGCCAGAGCTAGAAGGAAAGATTCATGGAATGGCTTTACGCGTTCCTACTCCTAATGTTTCTTTAGTAGATTTAGTTGTGGATGTTCAACAAGAAGTGACAGCGGAAGAAGTAAATGCTGCGTTCCAAAAAGCAGCCGAGGGCTCTATGAAGGGCATTTTGGGAATTACGCATGAGCCATTGGTTTCGATTGATTTCAATACAACTACTAATTCTAGTACTGTAGATGGACTGACTACTATGGTAATGGGTAAAACAAAAGTTAAAGTTCTTGCTTGGTATGATAATGAATGGGGTTACTCTGCAAGAGTGGTAGACTTAGCTAAAAAAGTAGCAAGTGGATTGTAATATCGTAATAACTTATTATATTTAATTTAATTGAGTCTGACATTATGCTTTACTAATGAGTATTTTTCCTTATATTAACATAATACCTACCTCTTTCTAGTATTGCTAGAAAGAGGTTTTTTTATATTGCACTATTAGCTAAAATGTTTTATAATGGAAATCGTGTACTTCTAGTACATAGACTACTTAAAGGGTTAGGACCTCTTAGGACTAACTTTCCCCCGTGGTAGTCAACTTTGATGTTAAAAATAAAACTTATCAAAGGGGGAAACGGACATTGGAGACAATGGGACGTCACATTATTGCAGAACTATGGGAGTGCGATTTCGACAAACTTAACGATATGCAATTTATCGAACAAACATTTGTTGATGCTGCACTAAAATCAGGTGCAGAAGTTAGAGAAGTTGCATTTCACAAATTTGCACCACAAGGTGTAAGTGGAGTCGTTATAATTTCCGAGTCGCATCTAACGATTCACAGCTTTCCAGAGCACGGTTATGCAAGCATTGATGTGTATACTTGTGGTGATTTAGATCCATCAATCGCGGCTAACTATATTGCAGATGCTCTTAATGCTGGAACACGCGAAACGCTCGAAATGCCACGTGGAATGGGTCCAGTCAAGGCACCTAAAGAACGCATGACAGTTCAAGTGTAATGAAACATGAACAAAACTGAGTGAGCAGAGGAATTTATTCCTCTGCTTTTTCGATTTTATGAGGAAAAGTTGTTATAATAGGTATACAAAATTAAAGCATACGTTTAGGAGAGGTTCTATGAAATGCCCAGCATGCCAATTTAATGGCACTAAAGTGGTCGATTCCAGACCGATAGATGATAATAAGGCGATTAGAAGAAGGAGAGAGTGTGAAGATTGTGGGTTTCGCTTCACGACCTTTGAAAAGGTAGAGGAAACTCCTTTAATTGTCGTAAAGAAAGATGGATCTCGAGAAGAATTCAGCCGAGAGAAAATATTGCGAGGGCTAATACGTGCATGTGAGAAGAGACCTGTTGCACTTGACCAATTAGAGGAAGTTGTGTTTTATATTGAAAAGGAACTAAGAAGAACAGGTAACTCTGAAGTTAAATCAGAGGAAGTTGGCGAAAAGGTCATGGACAAGCTTGCTGAGATTGATGAGGTTGCCTATGTAAGATTCGCTTCCGTATATCGCCAGTTTAAAGACATAAATGTTTTCATAGATGAGTTAAAGGAAATCTTAAAAAAGAATCCTTCATTATAAGCAATTATTTAAGGAGTAGGTAAACAAGTGATGTTATATAAGGAGCTACACTCGACAGATACATATATGATTCGCTTGCCGTATTCTTTTTCTGACTATGATCGTCAGCTGCTGACGTTATTTTATCAGCCACTAGTCGGTGCAGAAAGCATGAGCCTTTATTTGACGTTATGGGCTGATGGAGAAATGCAAAGTGAAAACCAATGGACACATTATCATTTATTAAATGTCCTTGGTTTATCATTGGGAAAAGTTTTTCAAGCTAGAATTGCGCTAGAAGCAATTGGCCTGTTGCGCACTTGGCAAAAGCCCAATGGAGATGGACGCAGCTTCTGCTATGAACTTGAAGCTCCTCTAGATGCGGAATCTTTTCTAAAGGATCCTTTGTTATCCATGTTCCTACTAAACAAAATTGGGGAAAGTGCATATAAACAGCTTAGAAGCCGTTACATTCAAACGTCTAACTGGCAGCATGAGTATACAGACGTTTCAAGAACCTTTGTGGATGTTTTTAAACCAACTACTAAAACCGGTTTATCTGCATCAACGGAAGAAAATTTTCAGTCAAAGACACGAAATAGTTCTGTACCTTTCTATTATGAGGATTTCGATTTCTCCTTACTGCAAGATGGCCTATCTGAACAGCTGGTACCGAAGTCTGCCATGACAACAGAAGCTAAGGAAGTAATTGCAAAGCTTGCGTTTTTGTATAATCTATCGCCAGTAGAAATGCAAAAGGTCGTTATTCTAGCTTTGGATGATGAACTTCGTCTTTCGGATGCTAGATTGAAAAAGGCTTGTGCGGAGTATTATAAGTTAACGGTCTCTCGCACTGCCCCGGTTATTCAAAAAATAGAACCAGCTACGAAAGTAGTACAAACAGATGAAAAGAAACTAACCAAAGAAGAAGAGCTGATTCAATATTTGGAAACGACTGCTCCTGCAAAGGTCTTGAAGGATATTGCTAATGGGAAAGAACCTATACTTGCAGACGTTCAGTTAGCCAATTATTTTGTCACGCATTATAAAATGCCGATCGGGGTAGTTAATGTCCTGTTACAGTATGTGCTTCTTCGTACAGACATGAAGCTGACGAAGAATTATGCAGAAAAGATTGCTTCTCACTGGATGCGTAAGGACGTTAAAACAGCTAAGGAAGCTATGGAATTAGCAAGAAACGAGCACGAGCAGTACATGAAATGGAAAAGCGAAGGATCTAAGCAAAAGACATATTCGAAAAAACCGACTAGAGAAGAAAAGGTGCCAGATTGGTTTTATAAAAAACATGACGAGTTAAAGCGTACAGGAAAAGAAACAAATGGCATACAAGATATAGATGCTGAAAGACAAAAGCTATTAGAAGAACTAGGAATGATGAAAAGGTAGGTGAAGGAAATGGAACGGATTAATGAAACGCTCAAAAGAGTAGTCACTCCTGAATTTACTTCTCGATTGGATGAGCTGCAGCAGGAAGTATTAGAGGAACCGAATATACAAGCATTTATAGAGGAAAACTCAGATGAAATATCTAAACAGGTAATCAATCGGAGCTTGAGTAAGTTATATGAATATAAATCACAATCTCATGATTGCAAGGGCTGTCCTTCCTTAGACGAATGTGCGAATTTTATGAAGGGCTATGAGCCGAAGCTAGTGTTAGACCGGAGCCTAATAGATGTTGAGTATGTAAGGTGTAAACGAGGCGTTATAGAGGATGAGCGTAAAAAAGTGACCTCTATGATAGACAGTATTCATATGCCTAAAGAGGTGATGGAGGCTAGTCTCTCAAGCTTAGACTTACAAGATGATAGTCGTGTTGTAGCAGTTCGAGCTGCTAAGGACTTCTTAAATGAATGGGAAAGAACAAATAAATTGCCTGCAAAAGGACTTTATATTTACGGGAAGTTTGGAGTCGGTAAGTCCTACTTATTGGGCGCACTTGCAAACGAACTAGCAGCTAGACATATTCATTCAGTAGTTGTATACGTCCCTGAATTTCTTCGCGAAATGAAACAGGCTATTCAAGATCAATCTCTTCCTGAAAAAGTAGAGTTTGTAAAAAAAGCACCTGTGCTTATGCTAGACGATATTGGTGCAGAAACAATGTCTAGCTGGACGCGTGATGAAATTATAGGAACTATTCTCCACTACAGGATGTCAGAACAGCTTCCAACCTTTATGTCTTCTAACTTTAACTATGATGAATTACAGCATCATCTTTCTTATACTCAACGAGGAGAAAAAGAGGTAGTAAAAGCAGGACGTATTATGGAACGGATCAAAGCGCTGACTATCCCAGTTGCTCTTCAAGGGAAGAACTGGAGAGAGCATAAATAACTACTTGCAAATGCTAAAGTCGTGGCGTATAATCATTTTCATAAGAACAAGTAGATGCGTTGAAGAGGATAATAATCAGTTTGTACGACTTTTTAGAGAGAGAAGCCTTGGCTGAAAGCTTCTTAAGTACCGGCAATCGATTTACCACCTCCGAGCAGCAACTGTGAAATTGTAGTAGCAGCTTGCCGGTCACCGGTCCGTTAACCGATGCAAAGCTTCGTCTATATTCGTATAGATAGAAGAAGGGTGGAACCACGATTTAAACCTCGTCCCTTTACCGGGACGGGGTTTTTTATTTTGTCTAAAATAATGAATCGTCTAATCTAAACAAGCGGTTTTGCTCAAGGAAAGAGAAGTTTCAGGTTAATATTAATCCAAATTATTGAGGAGTGTTCAACGTGGCAGATGTTATTAAGTTACAATTTCCAGATGGAGCAGTAAAAGAGTTTCCTTCATCAACAACTACAGAAGAAATAGCACAATCTATTAGTCCAGGGCTTCGCAAAAAAGCTTTAGCAGGTAAATTAAGCGGTCAGTTGATCGATCTAAAAACACCGATTACTGAGGATGGAGAGATTGCGATTATTACTCCTGAGTCAGATGAAGCGTTAGAAATTCTACGTCATAGTTCAGCTCACTTACTGGCACAAGCTGTAAAGCGTCTATTTAAAGATGTTAAGCTAGGAATTGGACCAGTCATTGAAAATGGTTTCTACTATGATATTGACTCACCAGAGCCAATTACAGCTGATGATTTACCGTTAATAGAAAAAGAAATGAAGAAAATTATTAATGAAAACATCGAAATTATTCGTCATGACGTTTCTCGCGAAGAAGCTTTTGAAAAGTTTCAGGATGATGAGTATAAAGTAGAGCTTCTTGAAGCGATACCAGCTGGAGAACAAGTTTCGATTTACGAGCAAGGAGATTTCTTTGACCTTTGCCGTGGTGTTCATGTTCCTTCTACAGGAAAGCTAAAAGAGTTTAAACTGTTAAGCATTGCAGGAGCATATTGGAGAGGTAACAGTGACAATAAAATGCTTCAACGTATTTACGGAACTGCCTTCTTTAAAAAAGAGGACCTTCAAGCGCATCTTAAAATGTTGGAAGAGGCAAAAGAACGTGACCATCGTAAAATTGGTAAGGAGCTAGAGCTTTTCACTAACTCTTTAAAGGTAGGACAAGGTTTGCCTCTATGGTTACCAAACGGTGCAACTATCCGACGCGTAATTGAGCGTTATATTGTAGACAAGGAGCTAAAACTTGGTTACAAACACGTTTACACACCAGTTCTAGGGTCTAAAGAACTTTATGAGACATCAGGACACTGGGAGCATTACCAAGACTCTATGTTCCCTCCTATGGAGATGGACAATGAAACACTAGTATTGCGTCCAATGAACTGCCCGCACCATATGATGATATTCAAAAACGGTATGCATTCTTATCGTAACCTTCCTCTACGAATCGCGGAGCTAGGAACAATGCACCGTTATGAAATGTCTGGAGCAGTATCAGGACTTCAACGTGTACGTGGGATGACTTTGAACGATGCCCATTTATTTGTACGTCCAGATCAAATTAAATTGGAATTCCAAAAAGTTGTTGAATTAATTATCTCTGTCTATAAAGACTTTGACCTGAAAGATTACTCATTCCGTTTATCTTACAGAGACCCTAACAATAAAGAGAAGTACTTTGATGACGATGTAATGTGGGAAAAAGCTCAAAGCATGCTAAAAGAAGCTATGGATGAATTAGGATTAGATTATATTGAAGCAGAAGACGAAGCTGCATTCTACGGTCCAAAACTAGATGTTCAAGTAAAAACTGCTATTGGTAAGGAAGAAACATTATCAACAGTTCAATTAGACTTCTTACTACCAGAGCGCTTTGATCTAACATATGTAGGAGAAGATGGAAAACCTCATCGTCCTGTCGTTATTCACCGTGGAGTAGTTTCTACTATGGAACGTTTTGTTGCATTCCTAATCGAAGAATACAAAGGAGCTTTCCCGACTTGGTTGGCACCAGTACAAGTTGAGATTATTCCAGTTTCTAATGAAGTACATTTCGAGTATGCTAAGCAAATTGAAGAGCAATTAGTTGCAGCTGGGTTCCGTGTAGAAATGGATGACCGTGAAGAAAAACTTGGCTACAAGATTCGCGAAGCACAAATGCAAAAGATTCCTTATATGCTAGTGCTTGGAGATAAAGAGTTAGAATCAGGTAATGTAAACGTTCGTAAATATGGAGAGCAAAAATCCGAAAGTATTCCTTTCGACGAATTTTTAGCTCGTCTGCAAGAAGAAGTAGCACATAATTAATTATATAATTATATTGTTGACAAATAGTTTTGTGGATGGTATAGTTATTTAGGTTATTGAATACAAGTTTGTGGTATAAGAAGAGGCTGCCCGCTTCTCACCTGCTCGACACATTGGTTGTTGACTGGTAAGCACACGATCGACTGTAATATGTAGTTGCTACATATTTCTCATATCGGCGGGCAGACATTAACAGATGTCTGCTCGCTTTTTTATTGGATCGAAAACGGCGTGACTGATTCGTTTCTACGGAATTTATGCCCAAACCATGTATTCGCGACACTATCTGGAGGTGGATCATTATTAGCAAAGACATGTATGTGAACGATGGCATTCGAGCACGCGAACTACGCGTTATTGATCAAAATGGTGATCAATTAGGTTTAAAAACACGTAACGAAGCACTTGAAATAGCAGGTCGTGTAAATTTGGATCTTGTCCTTGTGGCTCCTCAAGCCAAGCCACCGGTCGCTCGTATCATGGACTATGGTAAATTCAAATTTGAGCAGCAAAAGAAAGATCGTGAAGTTCGTAAAAATCAAAAAGTTATCGTAATGAAAGAGGTTCGCTTGAGCCCGACTATCGATGAGCATGATTTCCAAACGAAATTGAAAAACGCGATCAAGTTCCTTGAAAAAGGAGACAAAGTGAAAGCATCTATTCGCTTTAAAGGTCGTGCCATTACTCATAAAGAGATCGGACAACGAGTTTTAGATAGATTTGCAGAAGCTTGTGCGGAAGTATCCACTATCGAGTCAAAACCGAAAATGGACGGACGCAGTATGTTCTTGGTGCTTGCACCTAAGAACGAAAAACAGTAATAGAGTACAATTGTTTAGGAGGAATTCGACATGCCGAAAATGAAAACTCACCGTGGAGCTGCAAAGCGTTTCAAAAAAACGGGTACAGGTAAATTAAAACATGACCGTGCTTTTGGAAGCCACTTATTCGCTAACAAATCTACTAAAGCTAAACGTAAACTACGTAAAACTAAAGTAGCTTCTTCAGGCGATTACAAACGTATCAAAACTTTACTTACTTACATGAAATAATTTAAACGAAATCAAATTATTCGAAAGAATAGCAGGAGGTAATGAACATGCCACGCGTAAAAGGCGGAACAGTGACGCGCAAGCGTCGTAAAAAGGTATTAAAATTAGCTAAAGGTTATTACGGTTCTAAACATACATTATATAAAGTAGCAAACCAACAGGTTATGAAATCTTTAATGTATGCATACCGTGACCGTCGTCAAAAGAAACGTGAATTCCGTAAACTATGGATCACACGTATCAATGCGGCAGCTCGTATGAACGGACTTTCTTACAGCCGTTTAATGCACGGATTGAAATTAGCTGAAATCGAAGTAAACCGTAAAATGTTAGCTGAATTAGCTGTAACTGATGCAGCAGCATTTACACAAATTGCTGATTTAGCAAAAAAAGCAATCAACAAATAAGTTAGATGAAAAGGCTGATAGATTTTCTATCAGCCTTTTTTTACAATCTAATTTAGTTTGCCTGTCGGGGCAGAGACAGGGGGTTATGCTTTTCTTGTTGTCTAGCTTCAGCCCCTTGCCCCTCGGGGTCAAATGAAAAAATACTGCGGTGGCTGAGGAGCTGCCTCCTCGTATTTCCCCATTTGCCTGTCGGGGCAGAGATAGGGGCTTATGCTTTTCTAAGGAGGATTATTATGGTTAATGTGATTCTTATTTTTATTTTATTAATGTCGGTGTCAGCTTTCCTTTTGATGGGCTATGATAAGTCCCAAGCAAAGAAGAGGGGACAACGAATATCGGAAAGAACATTATGGACATTCGCAATCTTTGGTGGAGGTATAGGTGCGTATTTAGGGATGCAGCTATTTCGTCATAAAACATTGCATACTAGCTTTCGAGTAGGTTTTCTTATGCTATTGATCGTGTACGTATTTCTAATTGTTTGGTTACTAACAGATAACAGTCCCATCGTATTCTAGACTCAGTAGAAGAAACCATAATTCCGAAAAGGTAATTCGTATAAACTTATTGAGGGGACTGAGATAATGACTAAATACAATAAGTATTTGCTATCAATAATAAGTTTAATAGGAGTGGCTGTAGTGGGGCTCCTTGTACTAACTGTTACATCTAGTTATTT
>NZ_JBAEAP010000464.1:0-5815 GCF_056205495.1 Psychrobacillus sp.
AGGTTTTGAAGCTTCAGCTTTAGGTGCAGCAGGTTTAGAACCGTGAGCAGATACATCTTGAACTCGAACGCGTCCCATTGGGTCTACTGGAGAAATCTCGCTCAAGTTAATACCTTTTTCACGAGCTAACTTACGAGCAGCTGGGCTAGCAATTGTGCGGTCTTGTTCTTTAGAAGCGTCTTCATTAGCTTTAGCTACCTCTTCAGCTTTATTGCCAGTTACTGCAGGTGCTTTTTCTTCTTTCGGTTCTTCCTTAGTTTCAGCTTTTGCTGCTGGTGCGCCTGAACCTGCACCTACGATAGCAATTACTTCGCCTACTTGTACAGTATCGCCTTCAGCAAATAGTAATTCGCTAACAACTCCAGCTTCTTCTGAAATTACCTCTACATTTACTTTATCTGTTTCTAACTCAACGATAAACTCGCCTTTTTCCACTGTATCACCTGGTTGTTTTAACCATTGTGCAATGGTACCTTCTGTAATTGATTCTGCTAATTCGGGAACTATAATTTCTGCCACTTGATTTTCCTCCTCTATTGCTTTTCTTACAAGCTTTTCAATGCTTCTTCAATAATTCTTGCTTGCTCCACTTTATAAGTGTCGATATCACCTTCAGCAGGACTTGAGCGATGTACTCGCCCTACGTACTTAATATCTTTTCCTTTTGCAATATCCAGTAAATATGGAAGTGCAAAATTCCATGAGCCCATATTTTCTGTTTCTTCTTGAGCCCAAACAATTTGTTTAAGGTTTGGATAACGATCTACAATCGTTTGAATTTTCTCTTCTGGGAATGGGTAAAGTTGCTCCACACGAACTATATGCATGAAGTCATATCCTTCTCCATCCTTCACTTTGTCTGCTAAGTCAATTGCTAGTTTACCACTTGCAAAGACTACTTTTTCAACCTTGTCAGTTTGTTGGCCTAAGCCAGGCTGTTCAATAATAGTCTCAAACTTACCTTCAGTCAAATCTGCTACCTCTGCACCAACTAAAGGATGTCGAAGTAATGATTTAGGAGAAACGATTATTAATGGTCGAATTGCGTCTTCTTTTAGCATTTTAGCTTGTCTTCTAAGGATATGGAAATAGTTTGCTGCACTTGAAAGATTAGCAACTGTCCAGTTGTTTTCTGCTGCATGCTGTAAATAACGCTCTAGTCGTGCACTTGAGTGCTCTGTGCCTTGACCTTCTGAACCATGCGGCAATAGCATAACAAGTCCAGATTTCAATCCCCATTTAGATCGAGCCGAACTGATAAAATTGTCAAACATAACTTGCGCCATATTTGCGAAGTCCCCGTATTGAGCTTCCCAAATAGTTAACGAGTTAGCATCTTCCAAGTTATAACCAAACTCATAGCCCAACACTGCTGTTTCTGTTAATGGACTATTGTGAACAGTAAAGGAAGCTTTTGCATCACTAATATAGTGAATTGGTGTAAGTTCTGCACCTGTATTTTCATCATGTAACACTAAGTGTCTATGTGAGAATGTACCACGTTGTGCATCTTGACCAGTTAAGCGAACAGAGTTCCCTTCCTGAATAATCGTTGCTAGGGCAAGTGTTTCTGCATGACCCCAGTCGATTTTACCTTTTCCTTTAAACGGCTCTTCTCTACGTTTTAAAATTTTCTCTAATTTTTTGAACGCTTTGAAATCAGATGGCCAGCTTAATAATTCTTCATTGATTTTCTTCAGTCTGCCTTCCTCAACTCCAGTAGGTAGCTCAGGCATTCCCTCTAATACAGCATCAGGAATAATTATCTCATGTGCAGTTGTCTGTGGAAACTCTTTCACGCGATCGTATGCTTCTTGCATTCCACTGAAGATAGTTTCATCCAGTTTTTTCACTTCGGCTTCTTGGATAACGTTTTCATTTACTAACTTTTGTCCGTAAATATTGCGTACAGTAGGGTGTTTATGAATAATATGATACATTTGTGGATTAGTCACAAGTGGCTCATCCATTTCATTGTGGCCATATCTACGATAACCAAGTAAGTCAATTACAATGTCCTTACCGAATTTGTTACGGTATTCGTGAGCAAGTTTTGCTACGCCGATAACAGCCTCTGGATCATCTGCATTAACATGAATAACAGGAACTTCGTATCCTTTAGCTGGGTCAGAAGAATAGAAAGTAGAACGTGAATCGTAATGCTCCGTTGTAAATCCGATCATATTATTTGCGATGATATGGATCGAACCTCCAGTTTGGAAGCCTCTTACTCTACTATAGTTTAACACTTCTGTGACGATACCTTGACCAGGGAAAGCCGCATCTCCATGAACTAAAATTGCATAAGCTGCATTTTTATCTTGAACTGGCAAACCTGCTTGATCAGTTGTTTCTTGAGCAGCACGAGTTTGCCCTGTTACTACAGGACTTACTACTTCTAAATGAGAAGGGTTATATGCTAATTTAATCGTTAAGCCAGATGGAGAATGGTAAGCAGCACCTTTATGGTATTTCACATCACCATACCATCCCTCAGAAAGCTCTAAAGAGCCATCTTTTGGTTGAAAAGCTTCAGAAGGAACGTGTGCAAATTCTGCGAACATCATCTCATAAGGCTTGTTTAAAACGTGTGTTAGTACATTTAAGCGTCCACGGTGGGCCATACCAATGTTTACTTGTTTTGTTTTAGTGATATTAGATTGTCTAACAAGCTCGTCTATCAAAACCACTAATGAATCTAAACCTTCAATAGAGAAGCGTTTTGCTCCAACAAACGTACGGTGAATAAATTTCTCAAAACCTTCAATTTGAGTTAAACGTTTCAATAATTCTTTTTTTGTATCAGCTGATAAGTTTTCTAATACAACACCTTTTTCAATCTTGCCCTGTAACCACTTGCGCTCTTCTACATTCACAATATGAGAAATCTCAAAAGCTATTTTATTCGTATAAACAGATTTTAAGTACTCAATTGCCTCTAAACCGTTGGTAACTGTGTTTGGTGCATCAGCTAATAAAAAAGCTACAGGAACTTCTTTTAAATCAGCAGGAGTTAGACCGTAAGTCTTAAAATTGATTCGAGAATCATTTTTCTCTCTGTCATTTAAAGGATAGATATCTGCAGATAAGTGCCCGTGAGCTCGTATAGCATCAGCCAACTCGATTGCACGAATCACTTTATCGAAGTTGTTGGATTCCACAGTTGGTAAAGCAGCTCCTGTACCATTTGTAGTTGTATCCAGAACTGGTGCCCCATACTCTTCAAATAAGCTAACTAGTTCTTGATCCACTTCTTCTGGTGATTGAAGGTATAAATCATACTGCTCCATCACATAACCAAGATTGGGTCCTGAGAAAATGGACCAAGGTGTTTGATTGTTCGACATTTAAAAAAACCTCCAACATATTGTGCCACAATAGGCATTAATGAATTTGCATAAAAATAAGTGCAAAAGCCTGAAAATGAAAGATGTACATTTTTATTCTTTAAATCTTCACATTAATAGTTTACCACTCTTTTCATGAGACTTAAAGAATTCAAGAATTCAAGTATAAGAACAATTTTTCCATATCCATCTTACTACTCTCACTAAAAAATACAATCCTTTTTGGTAAATTAAATTAATCTTTTCCAAATTTTTTTATACATTTGAAATGAATGATTATTCACTTGTAAATTTAGGGAAATATATGGAAAATTTTGTTCCGTTTTGGTTACTTTCTACGTTAATACTACCTTTATATGCAACAACTAGTCGTTGCACAATGCTAAGGCCCAAACCCGAGCCTCCTTTATTCTTCGAACGTGCCTCATCTGCTGTATAGAAACGATCGAAGATTTTAGAAAGGGATTCTTTTTTAATACCAACCCCATTATCTGAAACAGTAATTATTACTTTGGAAGTGTCTTCCCAAGCTTCTATAATTATTTTCGGATCGTTTTCATTATATTTTATTGCATTTTCCATAAGGTTTCTAAGAATTTGCTCCAAGGTCGTTGCTGGGATATTAATTGATATATTTTCATTTCCACGGTAAACAATTGATGATGTTGGAGATAGTACCTCCAGTTGTTGTTCTAATTCCTTGACTACAGTTAATAGACGGGTGTTTGTATTCTCAAAGGTTTGTTCATTTTTTGCAAGCTTTAACATTTCTTCTATTAATACTTTCATTTTTTGAACTTCTGCTAAGGAAATGTCCAGGGATTCGTCCAGAACATCTCGTTGTTCCTTGCCCCATCTATTCAGCAGAGCCAGATGTCCTTCCACAACTTGAATAGGCGTTCGAAGCTCATGGGATACATTATGAATGAACTCGTCCTGTCTGGTGATTGTTTCATTAACCTCATCCATTAATTCCTTATAGATTTTCATCAGCTCACCAATTTCATCTTTTGACAAACGTTCAAAAATAACCTCCTTAGAAAACCTTGTCCGTTTTGCCTCCTGCATTTCATCACGTAGCTCCTTAATTGGACGTAACATGAATGCAGATAACGAATACCCTATAAATGCAGATAGTAATAACGCTATGAGAGAAAATAACGTTATAGCCAACAATATATAGCGCATTAGTTCTTCAAATTTAGAAAGGCTGTGAGAAATCTCTATATACCCCTTAAATAATCCGAAGTCAATTTCAGCAGATTTATGAAAAATAGTCTGTCCTTCTACCTTGTCTTTTTCGAAATCTTTTATTGAAGTGGGTTCGAATGTTGAAAATGGGCTCGCATCATTAATGCGTAGAAGCTCGATTCCATCTGCATTTAAAACCCTTATAGACTGCTCTTGGTTAACAAGCTGGTTAATAAGTGTACGATTTCTTTGAATGTCTTGAACGCTAATCACAGGACCCTGTGATTCAAAGAAGCTTACAACTTCGTTTAATGTGTTATGGGCCACTCTCTTTTCAGACATAAGCATCCAGTTGTATAGCGAAAAATATAAAATGGCACTCATCATTAAAAAACTTAAAAAAATAGACAGAGCAGAAGCATATGTCCATTTTTTTTGTAAAGTCCAGTTCTTCATGAACGAATCACGTATCCCACTCCTCTAACTGTTTCTATTAAAGCTGCAATTTCCTTCGGCAATTTCTTTCTGAGATGCCTAATATAAACATCCACTACATTTGTCTCTACTTCTGATTCATATCCCCATACGATTTCTAAAATCTGATCCCGGGTTAATACGATGTTAAGGTTTTGCATAAAACATACAAGAAGGTCATACTCTGTTTTCGTTAAAATAATCTCCTGCCCAAAATAAGTAACCTTATATGCTTTTTGATCGACCTGTAAGCCACGTATCGATAAAACAGTTTCCTGATTTAATGTGGTATGCCCCACCCTTCTTAATACCGCACGAATTCTTGCCAAAAGCTCTTCTATAGCGAATGGCTTGACCACATAGTCATCTGCTCCAGCCTCTAACCCTGAAACACGATCAACAACTGCATCTCTTGCAGTAATTAAAATAATAGGAGTATCCTTAACTTTTCTAAACCTGCGACATATTTCTAAACCGTTTAAATTAGGTAGCATAACATCTACTAATAACAAATCGTAATGATTTTCTAGAGCTAATTCATACCCTTCTCTTCCATCAAATGATACGGTTACCTCAAAATTTTCATGCTTCAGCTCAAGTTCCACAAACTTCGCTATATTAATTTCATCTTCTATTAATAAAATATGATATTTCACTTTCCCACTTCCTTTAAAAATACCGTTCACTTTATATGAACGGCAGTAAAATTATATGAATTGTTTTTCCTCATAGACTTCAAATACTGAATAGGGAATTTAGGTAACAGTTATTATAATAAAAAGCTTTGTTAAAGTTATTGGTTG
>NZ_JBAEAP010000465.1:0-2658 GCF_056205495.1 Psychrobacillus sp.
GAGGTCACACCCGTTCCCATACCGAACACGGAAGTTAAGCTCTTCAGCGCCGATGGTAGTTGGGGGTCTCCCCCTGCAAGAGTAGGACGTCGCTGGGCATCAAAGGAAGTCGTTACCGAGTAATCGGTGGCGGCTTTTTTGTCTTGTTTAATATGAAAAAAAAAGCCAAAGGCACTCTCTCCCTAAGCAAGTGGGCGAGAAGCCGGAGGGGCAAAGAGTTCGAGGAAGCAAGGAAGAGAGGCTCGGAGCGTATAGCATACGCGAGAACCGAACGACCGCGGTTGACGAAGAAATCTGCGGCCCATCTGGTTTCGCAGCCCCGATGGTAGTTGGAGGGTCGCCCCTGCAAGAGTAGGACGTCGCTGGGCACCAAAGAAAGTCGTTACCGAGTAATCGGTGACGGCTTTTTTGTATGTCCTTATAAAGAAATAAGATCAAGATCACTATTCTCTATAAGCAAGTGACCTTGGGACAAGACATTTTGCCCTAACAAGCGAGATTCAGTCGGTTATATCCAATAATCGGTCGGTTCCCCGAAAAAATCGGTCGGTTTCATCCAATAATCGGTCGGTCAACCACCAATAGGAGAGATTCACTCACCTAATGATAAATAAACTCTCTATTCATGAAGAATTCTTGCGTCGTCTATCTGATTTAGCAACCCGTTCCTGGGCAATTGGTGAGGCTGCCCGCAAGAGTAGGACGTTGCTAGGCACCAAAGGAAGTCGTCACTGAGTAATCGGGGATGGCTTTTTTGTTTTGCTATGCATTTAATTTAAACGAAACAGTATTCATGGTACTCTAGTAATATATATAAATAAGGCAAGGGGGATTCTATGTTCTTAGAGGATCTAACAAAAAAATTACAGCATAGCCAGCCACTATTTATTGGGGAGGATACAGCTCTGCGCTCAGCTATTATGCTTCCACTTGTGCAAGTGGAAGGAGAATGGCATATGTTGTTTGAAGTGCGTTCCTTAACGATGCGAAAACAGCCCGGAGATATCAGTTTTCCAGGTGGTCGTATTGATACTACAGATGCCTCTCCATTGGAAGCTGCAATAAGAGAGACACATGAAGAGTTAGGAATAGACCCGACATCTATAAAAGTTATTGGTCAATTGAGTCCTTATATTGCTTCTTCATCTTTCGTGGTCTATCCATTCGTGGCCACTATTGATTATCACCAAATCGAAAGTTTCAACAAACAAGAGGTTGAAGAGGTATTTACCATACCAATTAGCTGGCTCTTAGACTATGAGCCTTATATGCACACTGTCTCTGTTCAACCTATGCCACCGATGGACTTTCCTTATGAAAAGATATTTAATGGGGACAAATATCAATGGAGACCTAGAGATATTGAGGAATGGTTTTATGATTATAAAAACTATACTATTTGGGGATTAACTGCACGAGTGTTAAAGCATTTTATGGAAACAATAAGAAGTATCAATAGATAAGCAATAAACTTAAATAGTTTCTATCACGAAGCGTTCCAAGATTTAAATAGTATTTCAAAAAGAAGATTCTCTATTAGAGGGTCTTTTTATTTTTGTAGTAATAATTCCAAAATACTATATCTCTTTAATTCTAAATGCTTATTTTTGTATAACTTACCTTGTTTCTTCTGATTCATTTTAGTGCTAAATACTAGACTTCTCTTTACCTTTCTATATAAAAAATGGAATATTATAGATAATGGAAGATTGCTAGAGGAGGAGAAATTATGTCTATCTGGTGGGGAATATTGTATAATAAAGAAAATTGGAAATGCTTCATTGTACCCGATTCAATGAGGGTATGCCTATGAAAATACTAGACGTAGACTTACTTCAAGATGGATTGCAACGTAATATAGCTATGTTGGAACGTTTGCAAAATGAAGTGGGGAATATTCAAAACACTGTTAAAGAACTAGTAGCAATGGAGGAGGTATTGAAAGGGGCAGGAGGTAGTGCAATCCGAGGTTTTTACTCGGATGTTCATTTACCTTTCCTTCATTTTTTCCTAACATTCTCAGATAGTTACAAGCAAAAGCTCCAACAAATTGAAGCTGCTCTTTTGTCGTTAGAACCAGATACGTCAGGGTATATCCTTGAGCAATTCTTAGAGGGAGAGTTGGAACAGGGACTGACGCTGATTGCCAACATAACGGAAAGACTTACAAACGAAGCAAACAGTATCATGGATACAGTAAGTGATATCGTTGCACTACCTCATCTTAATGATAGTGAAGTACAAGAAGGAGTTCAAAATTCTAAAAAGAAACGTGACGACACGGTTTTACAGCTGCATGAATTTGATAGCTCTCAAACCACATCACTAACCACAGTTGAAGCAGATATTCAAACGATGGGCAATTGGCTTGTGGATATGGAGGGAATGTTTACAGCAGGGGTAAAGGACATTACATTCCAGCCGAGTCAGTGGAATGCAATTACGTTTGGAAGCGAGATTCGGACAGAGCTATTCCCGAAGGTATATTTAGAGCCTCATAAGCTATGGGTAGAAGAAAGAGACAAAATAATCGGTACGATGATCACTGCCAAAACCTTTCAAGCGCTAGAGCTGAAGAGGATGATTACAATTGATGAAAACGTTGGAGAGAACATACAATATCATCAATATGCAAATGGTTTATTGATAAAAGAGTAC
>NZ_JBAEAP010000466.1:0-1540 GCF_056205495.1 Psychrobacillus sp.
TGAATCTAAAGAAGATTCTACTACAGAGGCTGCTTCTAAAATTGATAAGGACTTACAAGAGCATAAAGCAGCGTTAGAGGCGAAAAAAGTAGAGCTGACAGATTATGCTAATAAGGAGTTCACTAGAATTTATGAGGAAGAAAAAGAGAATATACGTGTTCTCTGGTTAGAGGCTAATCGAAAAGCAGAAAGAGATATGGAAGCCCATACGATAGCCGAAGGATCCGCAGCTTTAGATACATTAAATGCTGAATTAGAAGCTGCAACAACAGCAGCGCTTTCTGAGCTAGAAGCAGCGATAGAAGCTTCCAAGTCAGGTCTTCAGGCTACCATTGACAATCATGTGGATACTAAAACGGATGATTTGAAGGGCAAAATAGACAAAGAATTAGCAGACTTTACGCTTTGGACACAAATGATGACTAACTTCATGATTCAGACCCAAACCGATGCAATAGAAGCAGCTGCAAAAGATTTAGAGACAGCAGCGTTAACTTCTATGCAGGATTTAGTAAATGGGATAAATGAATAGGAATTCGGTAAGGTTACCAGGTTAGGGAAGATTACACCTTAAGATGGAGGATGTGAAATGAAGAGATATTCTAAATATGTTCAAAAATATAAGGTGGTTCTCCTTGTCTTTCTTATCCTGTTTGCTATGGCGATAGGGGGGGGTATTAGAACTGCTTTAGCTGATCAAGACATTGCACTTATGATGAGTAATTGGTTTAACAAGAAGAAAGAAGCTTCCGTAGCAGATATAGAACAAGCGATTACAAAGGAAAAACAAATTCTTTTAAATGACCTTGAAGTTTCTTTATCTAGCGAAATGCAGAAAGCGGCAGACCAATTAGTGTCGTTTACTAATCTTGAAAAGCAAAATAGGATTATATCTTTAAACGAGTATGCTGAGTCATTAAAGTCTCAGATGAAAATAGATAACACTGAACAGGAGAAAATTATTCAGAATAACCTAGATGCTATCATTGCGCATGCAAAGGCTCAAATGGATGGACAAGCTAAGGAACTAACATTACTACCGATTCCCCCTGTAACAGAGGAAAAAGAGAAAGAAACTCCTAACGTTCCATTAGAGAATGAAGAAGAGCAAGGAAAAGGGGAACAAGAAGAGCGTCCTAATAATACAGATCAGGAAGGAGAAAAGAAAACAACCCCTATAGATGATAAGGATAATACAGTCGATCCGATAGTAGGAGCTGATAAACCACAGGTAGTTGATATCTATTCCATTACAGATTGGTTTAACCCACCTAATATACAAGGTGTTCTTGTGGAAGAGGTTGAAATCCCAAATGGCGTATTTTCAATTAATAATTCATTTTCCGATATATTAATGAATCCTCAAGCCGCGGATTCCATGAGAAGTATACTTCGGGGAATTGAAAAGCACCCACAATTCGCTGAAATCCAATATAAGTCAATAGATGAAATGTCTCGAATATGCCCTGCTTTGTTTAATGAAACCATTTTATATATGCTTAACAAATCGCTTGTTCAAATAAAAATATAATAAAAAATT
>NZ_JBAEAP010000467.1:0-4837 GCF_056205495.1 Psychrobacillus sp.
TGGAAATAATGTGGATCATAACATTATTATGACATCGCGATTACCACGCGTAATCGCAGCTTTATTGGTTGGAGCTTTTCTAGCTGTTGCAGGAGCAATTATGCAAGGTATAACACAAAATTATTTGGCATCTCCTTCTATAATGGGAGTAAACGATGGATCGGCATTTGTTATTACAATAGCAATGGTCTTTTTTCCGGGACTTCCTAATTATCAAATGATTATTCTTTCGATGATAGGGTCTGCTATTGGGGCAGGTCTTGTCTTTGGTTTTGGCTCCTTGATAAAGGGTGGGCTATCTCCTGTTCGATTGGCCATTATTGGAACAGTCATTGGAACATTCTTGAGCAGTATAGCCTCTGCTATTGCCATGTACTTTCAAGTTTCTCAAAGCGTTAGTGTTTGGTATAACGCAAAATTACATATAGTTAATCCTGAAATGCTTTGGCTGTCTATTCCGTTTGGTTTAGTTGGGTTATTACTAGCATTAGGGGTTTCAAAGTCAATTACCATTGCCTCGTTAGGTGATGACATTGCAGTTGGTTTAGGGCAACGAACAAAAATGGTCAAAATCATAAGTATTCTTGCGGTTGTATGCTTAACTGGTACTGCAGTTGCCTTAGTAGGAAAGATAGGGTTTGTTGGATTAATAATTCCTCATATTACACGATTTCTTGTAGGGGTTGACTACAGATTTCTAATTCCATGCTCTGCAGCAATCGGAGCGGTGTTTTTAGCTTTTTGTGATGTAATTAGTCGCTTTATCAACTTTCCATTTGAGACTCCCGTGGGTGTAGTAACGGCTATTATTGGTGTTCCTTTCTTCCTTTACCTAATTCGGACGAGAGGGGGAGCACAGCGTGCATAAAGGTCCATTTATACGTTTCATCACAATGCTGTCTATCTTTGCTGGGTTGACTCTTATCGCTTTCTATTTTCACATTACGAATGGAGTCTTTGATATGACGATCCTGGAGGTACTCAAAACTTTTTTACGAATTGATCCAAATGATAAACACGATTTGGTTATATTTGAATTTAGATTACCAAGGATTGTCATTGCAGCCTTAGTAGGAATCGGTCTTGGGATTGCAGGAACTGTTATACAAGGTGTGACAAGGAACGGCTTAGCGGATCCAGGCATATTAGGTATAAATGCTGGAGCAGGGGCTTCTATTGTGATTTTTATGTTCTTCTTTCAAATGTCTGCTTCCAATTTTGTGGAAGATGGCTGGTATACGATTTTTCTAATGCCACTCTTTGGCTTTGTGGGAGGTGCGCTTGCAGCTTCAATTATTTTCATCTTTTCTTGGAAAAATGGAATTTTGGATATGCAAAGATTGATCCTCACGGGTATTGCAATAGGTAGTGGCTTCGGAGCCTTATCCTTATATGTATCACTTAAGATGAATGCAAGTGACTATGAGATGGCCGCAGTTTGGATTTCCGGGAGTATTTATAATGCTAACTGGGCTTTCGTTTTATCCATCCTCCCTTGGGTGCTTATCCTTAGTTCTGTGATCTATAGGAAAAGTCACTTGTTAGATTATCTCCAGTTAGAGGATGCTAATGTGAAGAGTCTTGGAATTTCAGTAGAAAAAGAGAAATCCATCCTATTACTATGTAGTATAGGACTTGTCAGTGCCTGTGTATCGGTGTCCGGTGGGATTGGATTCATTGGGTTGATGGCACCTCATATTGCTAAAAGGTTAGTTGGCATCAAGCATAGATTCGTCGTGCCCATGAGTGCTGCAATCGGAATGTTCCTATTGGTTCTGTCGGATTACATTGCTAAGACTGTTTTTGAGCCTTCCGAGCTGCCGGTAGGAATCGTTGTTTCTATAATTGGAATTCCCTACTTTTTATACTTATTAATCAAAACGAAGGCATAGGAGGATACCTATGATAGAGAGTATATTACGTGTTGAAGAGCTTAGCTCTGGCTATGATAAACAAACAGTGTTTACAAATTTAAATACGTCCATTCAAAAGGGGAAAATAACGACTATTATTGGTCCCAATGGCTGTGGAAAATCAACTCTATTAAAAACGATCGGACGCATTCTTCAGCAAAAGAACGGAAAGGTTTTTTTACATGGGGAAGATATGATATCGATGCCAACAAAGGCTATTGCGAAAAGGCTTGCTATGCTTTCGCAAAGCCCTGTAGCTCCTGCTCAATTGAAGGTAGAAGAGTTAATCTCTTATGGAAGGTTTCCACACCGAAAAAATATTGGAAAACTCTCCAAAAAGGATATCGAAGTAATTGATTGGGCAATGACTGTCACCAAAACAATGGAATATCGCAATAGAGAAATTAACCAGCTATCTGGTGGTCAGCGTCAAAAGGTATGGCTTGCGATGGCACTCGCACAGGATACAGAAATTCTCCTGCTCGATGAGCCAACGACATACTTAGATATGGCCCATCAGTTAGAAATGTTGAAGATAGTCGAGGAGTTAAATAAGAAGCATCAGTGTACAGTAGTGATGGTATTGCATGATATTAACCATGCTGCTCGCTTTTCGGATGAGCTTATTGCAATGCGAGACGGAGAGATTATTACAACGGGTACTGCTAAGGAAATATTGACAAAGGAAGTTATGAAAAAGGTTTTCCAAATAGATGCAAAGATAATGTTCGATGAGGAAACAGAGGCACCTGTTTGCTATGGATATGAAACTTTAGAGGAGGTTTAATAGATGGATAAGGTACTGTTAGAAAATACAGAGCATTTTCAAATCGATTCCGAGCACACAAACTATTTGTATGATATAAAAGTTTCAATCCCAAATGTGGAGCCTCCTAAGGAGGGTTTTCCTGTCTACTATGTGCTAGATGGAAACTGGTATTTCCAGCTTGCAAGAGATGTAGTGAAGCTGCAATCGAAAAATCCCCTTAAAACACGTATTTCTCCTTCCATTGTGGTTGGGATTGGACATTCTGGTAAGGAAGAGGATGCTCGCAAAAGAAGATTTTTTGATTTTACTCCCAAGGCAGAAGCATATATCTATCCAAAGCGTTTAAAGGGGAAGGACTTAGGAGAGCATGGCGGATCAGAGAAGTTCCTAGCGTTTTTAAAGGATGAGCTAATGCCGAATGTACAGAAGCATTATCCAGTTAACCAACAGAATCAGGCACTTTTTGGTCACTCCTTAAGTGGCCTTTTTGTTCTGTGGACATTATTAAAACAACCAGCCTTATTTTCCTGCTACCTACCGATAAGTCCTTCTGTATGGTGGAATGAATACGAGCTATATAAGGAAGCAGAAAATTTTGTACGTTTGCAAACCAATCTTCAACATAAAAAACTGTTTATATCAGTTGGTAGCAAAGAAGGTTTTATGTGTGAGGATGCAAAACATCTATATAGGGTGTTACATGAAAGTATAGAAACGGAAATATTTATAGCACAGGATGAAAACCATGCCTCAGTGGTGCCTACGGTTTTGAGTAGGGCATTTCGCTATTTACACTAAAGACTAAAAGAGAAGTGGTGTACCTTAGCTACTTCCCTCATTAGTGAAGAAAATTCTTTTTTATAGTGACTGTAAACATTAAAAAAGTAACATTCAAATGACTATTAAGAACATAAATAGATGATGAATTGGGATTGGGTACAGTTTTTCGGCTTTGTTTATGCGAGTAAATTTATTAGCACTTATCGTTGCATTAAAGCTGTTCCCATTTATTGATTGGAGTGCCAGACGGCGACTCCTACGGGATGAGTGAGACAGATAAGACATCACAACCACGCGCGTAAGCGATGGGTGATGGCTTATCGCTCACCCCGAGGAAAGCGTCCGGCTGGTGCGAAAAATCAATTCTACTTTCTGATTTATAGAGTTCTTTGCATCATAAATCAACCCTACTCTTTAACATAGCCTAAAAACAAAAAAAGCTTGGAAAAGTATCTCCTAGCTCATGGTTATTCTTTGACTATATTTATATCAAATTTCATATGATCTACATCCCAAACATCTTCATCGGTATTAGAAAAGACAGTTACAACGACATTTTGACCAATATTATACCTCTTCACATCAACAACAGGTATTTCGTATACATTTCCTCCTCGTATGCCCTTATTAATGTTGTTGTGTTCTTTAATAACTAATATCTCTTCTTTAGCGTCTAACTCCTCGACTGTTCCGGAGAAAGTAAAACTTTCTTGGTAATCATCAGCACAACCAGCCAAAAACAAACAAATCAATGATATAAAACTTATTGTAATTTTAATTTTCAACACAAACGCTCCCTCGTTAGATTCATCATATGTAAAGATTCAGAGAGACTATTGACTAAGTTTCCTTCATTCGTTCTAAAATTTGATAATCTTTGGTTTTTTGGATTGATATAGAATTTTGATTTGCAAAATCGAGTAAATCTAAAAATACGTTGTTAGGCTCGAAGTTAAAAACACGAATATTGAGGCCCTTATTGATTTGTATAATAGCACCTTTAGTAGACCAACCAAAACGGACAAATTTAATATTTGTTATTTGGTAGGGGTGTATGACTCGTTTATAAAGAGGCATTTTGATGAATAGGAATTGATACGTCAGATAACCATCCTTTATTTCCAGCTTATATTGAATAAAAAATGATAACAGTGAAAATAAAAGAATTATAATATGAAAATATAACAATCCTCTGGAAAAATTATTACTTATAATGTTTGAAAATAATAAACCCACCGTCATAACAAATAAAAAAAACATAATTCCTCGTTGGACTTTTGCTTTGTATGCCAACTTTTCCCCTCCTTGTTGTTTAACTTGCAATTCGTGTAACTAAACTGGATCCTTATTAATTTTATAAGTTTTAATTAATTTT
>NZ_JBAEAP010000468.1:0-8338 GCF_056205495.1 Psychrobacillus sp.
ATTATTTTTGCAAGAGAAATTGCCTCTAGCGATAATCCTGAACAGGTTCGTGCTGAAAAGATTGAAGAGTATCGGGAAAAATTTGCAAATCCATATGTAGCAGCTTCCATGGGGATGGTAGATGATGTTATTGATCCGAGAGAGACTCGCATCAAGTTAATCCAAGGGCTAGAGATGATGCGTAACAAGAAAGAAACTAGACCTAAGAAAAAGCACGGGAATATCCCATTATAAAGGAGTCTTTTACAAGATGAATCGTTTAATAGAAGAATTTTTTGAGTTAGTGAAGATAGATTCTGAAACAAAGCATGAGCAAGTTATTGCACCAATTTTAAAGAATAAGCTCGAGCAGCTCGGTTTTTCAGTTCTGGAAGATGATTCAGCACAGAGAACTGGACATGGAGCTGGTAATTTAATCGCTACCTTGAAGGGAAATAAGTCTTCGGCAGATAGCATCTACTTTACTACTCACATGGATACGGTTGTGCCAGGTAAGGGAATCCAACCAGTTATTAAAGAGGATGGCTATATTTACTCAGATGGTACCACTATACTAGGTGCTGATGATAAAGCAGGGATTGCAGCATTATTCGAAGCAATACGTCGTTTAAAAGAGCAGTCCATCGAGCATGGAGATATACAAGTGGTCATAACTGCTGGAGAAGAAAGTGGCCTAGTTGGAGCTAAGGAAATGGACCCTTCCTTGCTGACTGCAACTTACGGTTATGCAATAGACAGTGATGGAGAAGTAGGCGGTATTGTTACTGCAGCACCTTATCAAGCAAAGCTTTGGACTACCATTACTGGAAAAACTGCGCATGCCGGTGTTGCTCCTGAAAAAGGTGTTTCAGCGATTACATTAGCTGCTAAAGGAATCGCAGCTATGAAATTAGGTAGAATAGATTATGAAACAACTGCTAATATAGGTCGCTTCGAGGGTGGTCAGGCAACAAATATTGTTTGCGATACTGTTCATATTTTATCAGAGGCTCGTTCTATCGATAAAGAAAAGCTAGATGCACAGGTTGAGCATATGGTAAACACATTTGCAGAAAAAGCAGAGCAATTCGGTGGAAAAGCTACTACGGAAACTAAATTAATGTATCCAGGCTTCCGTTTTGAAGAAAATCATCAAGTCGTACAGGTTGCAAAGCGTGCGGTTGAAAATATAGGAAGAAAAGCCGATATAAAAACAAGCGGTGGTGGTAGCGATGCCAATGTAATATCTGGCTTTGGTGTACCAACAGTAATTCTTTCAGTCGGTTATGAGGAAATTCATACCACTAATGAAAGAATGCCAGTGGAGGAACTTGAAAAACTAGCAGATTTACTTGTAGAAATCGTAAAGGTTGCCGCAGAATAATGCACCAGGAGGTTTTAATCCATGTCTTCTCAAAAGGTAGTTGTGTTTCAATCCGGAAATGAAGAATATGCAGTATCTATTGATCATGTAGTTTCTATCGAAAAGCTAGATAAAGTTAATCCTATCCCTCATTTACCGACTTATTTGATAGGATTGATGAAAATTAGAGGAGAACTTGTGCCTATAATTGATTTTGAACAGATTCTATATAATCAGAGTGGTCTTATGAATGCTAATGCCCGTGTGGTTACGATGCATACGGAAGAAATGTCAGTTGGTATTCTTGTAAAAGAGGCAAAGGAGATTTTAGATATCCCTTCTGAATCTTTAAAACAGATGGGTATTATGAATTATTCTAAGACAAAATATTTCACGAATATTGCTAATCTTGAAGATAGAATGATTACAATTATAGACCCTTCTATTTTAGTTCGTTCATTAGAAGGCATACAAGATATACAATCTTATTTAGAAGACAATAAAGGAAACCTTGAAGTAAGTAGTATATAATATTAGACATGGGTAAGTTCTGTTTTTCGATTGGACAGTGGAAGGTAGCTATTAAATGGCTACCTTTTTTCCCCTTTTATTTTGAAGGAGTTAAACATGTAGAAGAGGTGAAGAGACTTGACTAAACGAAACAGAATCATTTTTCACTTAGACATGAATAGCTTTTATGCATCTGTAGAACAAGCACATAACCCTTCTTTAAAAGGTAAGCCAATCGCAGTCGCTGGGAATCCGAAGGAACGTAGAGGAATATTAGTAACATGCTCCTACGAGGCAAGAGCAAGGGGCATTTATACAACCATGTCAGTATGGGAGGCTAAAAGAAAATGCCCGGAACTAATTTTGTTGCCTCCTAATTTTGAAAGTTATAGAGCCGCCTCAAAAGCAATGTTTGATATATTACGGTCTTATACTCCAATGGTAGAGCCTGTCTCTATTGATGAAGGCTATATAGATTTAACCGATGTTGATATGCAAGATGATGCAGTAGCATTTGCAAAATCCATTCAACAAAGAATATTGCGAGAGTTAGATTTACCTTGCTCTATTGGAATTGCCCCTAATAAATTTTTAGCTAAGACAGCCTCCAATATGAAAAAGCCGATGGGTATTACTGTGCTGAGAAAACGAGAGGTCTCACAACAACTATGGCACTTACCAGTAATCGAAATGCATGGCGTTGGAGAAAGCACCTCTAAAAAACTAGAATCATTGGGTATTATAACCATTGGAAATATAGCTAGCGCCAATCCAGAAATTTTAAAATCAAAGCTAGGTAAAGCTGGTGCGAGGTTATATAATCGTTCTCATGGCATAGACGATCGTGAAGTAAATCCAGAATCTATTTTTGAAACAAAAAGCGTAGGTAATTCTACTACATTACCATATGATGAAACAAATATGGAAGAGCTTCAAAAAGTGCTCAGAAGACTATCTGGGAAAGTCGCGTCACGGTTAGAATCTAAAAACCTCGCTGGACGTTCTATCACAATACATATTCGGGATGCTAGTTGGAAAAATAAAACGAGAAGTAAGACTGTAATTAATCGCCTCTTTAAAGAGGATGAAATATTTCAGCTAGCCTTTCAATTATTTGAATCAGCTTGGGATAGCGAGCCTATTCGACTGCTTGGCGTCACAGTTAACAATGTATTTGATAAGGGAGAATCAGTAGAGCAATTATCTATTTTTAACTATGAAGAGCATGCAAAAGAGGAGCCAATATTAAAGCTTGTGGAGCAGCTTCAGACTAAATTTGGAGCTGGGATTATTAAAAGAGGTATCAAGTTGGATAAAAAACCTTCTTTTGAATCTAAAACAAGTTTTAGTAAAGACTTTTTAGATGATCACGAAAGATAAAAAATCAATTTAATAAGAACAGGGGTTTTACGAGTAGATGAAGAAAACAAAAACACCAGAAATGATAGGCAGAATCATTATGATTATTATAGGGGCTGTAATTGCTGCCTACGCACTAGAAGCAGTATTGATTCCAAACTCTGTAATTGACGGCGGAGTGACAGGTGTCAGTATCATGGGGAATTATTTATTTGAGATCCCTTTAGGAGTCCTACTATTTATATTAAACATTCCTTTTATTTATTTAGGTTATAAACAGGTTGGTAAGACGTTTGCTTTATTTAGTATCATTGGTATCGCGGCATTATCAGTCTCAACTGTTTTGTTACATCATATTAATCCGATTTTAAGCGCGAAAGACCCGTTACTTGTTGTATTATCAGGTGGTGTAATGCTTGGGGTAGGTATTGGTATCGTCCTTCGTAACGGTGGTGCACTTGATGGAGCAGAGGTACTGGCCGTTCTAGTCTCACGTAAAGTACCATTTTCAGTGGGGGATATAATATTATTTATTAATGCATTTATCTTTGTTGGTGCAGGGTTCATATATGGTCTAGAGAGTGCACTGTATTCTGCTACCACTTATTATATTGCTAAAATAGTCATTGACGTCATTCAAGTAGGTCTTGAAAAATCCAAATCTGCTAGGATTGTTAGTAAACATTCAGAGGAAATTGGAACAGCCATCCAGGATAGACTTGGTCGAGGGGTAACCTATTCAAATGGAAGAGGCGGATTTACCAACGAAACAATTGACATTGTTACGTGTGTCATTACTCGAATGGAAGAAAACAAACTAATTACAATTATTAAAGAGAAAGACCCAAGTGCATTTGTAGTAATTACAGATGTAGCAGAGGTTCGTGGCGGCAGTTTCAAAAAGCGTGACATTCACTAATCAAAAACCGTTAAATGAGTTTATATCTCGTTTAACGGTTTTTTGTAGCTATCTATAGGTTATGTATATATTTCAGAAAACAATAGCATGTTTGTATAATTGCTAATAATGAACATACTATTGTCCCAAGCGCTCATAATGTTAAAATGATATATAACGAAGATTATATAAAATAAGGAAGTTGGATATATATGCAAATTTTGTTTTTAGGTACCGGAGCAGGTATGCCCTCTAAGCAACGTAATACAAGCTCGATGATTTTAAAGCTACTGGAGGAAAGAGGCACTTATTGGATGTTTGACTGTGGGGAAGCAACCCAGCATCAAATTCTTCGAACAACTATTAAACCGAGAAAACTAGAAAAAATATTTATCACGCATTTGCATGGAGATCACATTTATGGTTTGCCAGGGCTGCTAGGCTCTAGATCTTTTCTTGCTGGCGACGAGCAGCTAACAATATACGGTCCAAAGGGTGTAAAAGAATGGTTGGAGGTTACTTTGACTACGTCCCAAACTCGATTAAAATATCCTCTTCAAATCGTAGAGATAGAAGAGGGAATAATCTTTGAGGATGAACAGTTCATTGTAGAAGCAAGAATGCTCGAGCATGTTATTCCTTGTTATGGGTATCGTGTAACCCAAAAGCAACTTCCTCCTGAGTTACTAATCGAGAAGGCAGATGCTCTAGGGGTTCCAAGAGGTCCATTATTACGGTTATTAAAATCCGGTGAGGATGTTGTATTACCAGATGGTAAAATAGTCAAGAGCTCTGATGTAACAGGACAACCCAAAAATGGGTTTAAGGTTACCGTTTTAGGTGACACGAGACACTGCGAAAATTCTATTGTTTTAGCAAAGGACTCAGATATATTAATACATGAGGGTACCTTCGACACTGGGACAGAGGAGCTTGCCAGAGAATATGGGCATTCGACAATTATTGATGCTGCAAATGTCTGTGAAAGTGCTGGAGCTAAGCATTTAATAGTCAACCATATTAGTGCTCGTTTTATGGCAGAGGATTTGAAAAATCTGCTAAATCAAGTTTCTTCCTATAATTTCCCTATTTATATTGCAGATGATTTTAACGAGTTCAATTATATGAACGGTCAATTAGAAAAAATGGAAAACTAAACGTACTAACTTTAGTAGTACACACCAAAGCCATGGGTTGTGCTACTATTTTTCTTTCTATTAAGTAGAAGAGAAGGAGGTCGACCCGCCTGTGGGCGATATAAGAGTTCCTATCATAGACCAGCTTCACCCCCTAAATTGAATCAGTTTAGTATGTTGGGTCCAAAGAAATCGTGTATAAGAAAATGAAATAGATTAGATTATACATAACAAGTTAAAAAAAGTGAAATCGATAACCGGATTTCACTTTTTTATTTCTTTTTTGTTAGTTGTTTTTACGTTACGGCTGCTTGCTAGAGACTTTTAGAGAATTATTCCCAGTTTTTTTCTAGTCTAAAGTTTGTGGGTGATTTATGATCGTCATTCTTCCGCTCGACTATTCATATTGTTTCCCAAGAATTCTTGATTTTTGCTGGGCTGCATCTATGCATGCAAAAATAGCCTCGTCGACCTTGTGTGACATGAGCTGCTCGATGCCTGCCTCTGTTGTACCTCCTGGACTCGTAACCTTTCTTCTAAGCTCAGCAGGCTCCACACTGCCGTTCATTAGCATATGCGCTGCCCCCTTCATCGTTTGAAAGAACAATTGACGGGCATCTTCCTTACTTAGCCCGTGCAAAACAGCCGCTGCTTCAAATTGTTCAGCAAAGTAGTATAGATACGCTGGTCCGCTTCCTGACAGAGCGGTTACTACATGCATATCTTCCTCTTCCACTAACATGACTGTTCCTATTGATTCTAACAAGTTTATTATTACCTTTTTAGATAGATCATTTATTTTGTCATTACAGCAAAGGGCAGAAGCACTCAAACCAACAGAGGCAGAGGTGTTAGGCATAACACGTGCGATTGGTCGCTCTCCAAGGTACGACTCTATTGTTTGGATGGAAACACCCGCAATGACAGATACAATTGTAGCCGTCTTATTTATATATAAAGAGATATCTTTACAAGCGTCTATGGCATCTTTTGGTTTCATAGCAAGAAATACAATGTCTGCTTTTTGGAGAGCAAGCTTTTCTGAGCACATAATATTGATTTGGTACTTAGTTTGTAAATACTGCAGGTGTTTCTGATCTGATTTATTCATCACACAAATGGAATCTGGGGAAACTTTATTTTCCTCCAATAAGCCGTGGATAATAGCTTCAGCCATGGAGCCAGCCCCTACAAAAACTATATTAGTCATACGTTTATCCTCCTTCAAGTTAGTTCATATCTACAATTTTCCTTTAGTAATAATAATCAAACGTTAGATAACAATAAATTATCTTCTAAATAACCTTCTAATTATCAACAATGAGTTATATCAAATGGGGAGTAATAGGCTAAAAAAAGAATCCTTTTTATTGATTTGAATATGGAACTCCTTGACCATTACATTTATTATTTTTTGAAAGTCTTCCATCTACTCAACCCTAGATTTGAATATAAAAAAACGCTCCCGTCCCTATATTAAATAAGGACGAAAACGTTTGATTTCCGCGGTACCACCTAAGTTTGCTATAAAATAGCACATCTTTTTCCTTCTTATCGCGAAGGTCACGACTATGTTTACATAGTTGCTCCGAAGCAGGTTCCTTATATGAGAGGGAGATGAAATTTTCAGCAGGCATTTCACTCTCTTTACTCCATCATATATGTACTAGTCTTCTTCATAGCAAGAATTATCTGAATTAATGAAATTATAGAGGTCATTTTACAAAAAGTCAATCTAATTTAGTGACTCCTAACTTATTAACCTGTAAAATAAATGAATAGTCATTCATGTAAAGGAGAAACAAAAAGATGATACATAAGATAATTATTCCGACGCCTTTTGCTGTAGGGGATGTTAATGCATACCTTATAAAAGGGGATGTACTTACTCTAGTAGATGCAGGACCAAAAACGGAACAAGCACTAGTAGCTTTAAAAAGTGGTATAAACGAAGCAGGTTATGATCTTGATGATATAGAACAAGTTATCCTTAGTCATCATCATCCTGATCATTCAGGTTGGATTGAGGCGTTTGAAAAAGCGCAGATTCTAGGACACGAATATAACCAAGTATGGCTAAGAAAAGATCAAGCATTTTTATCTTATCATGATGAATTTTATTATAACTGTTTGGTAGAGGAAGGTGTTCCTGAACAATACTTAAAATGGATTGAAAAGATGAGGAGACCATTAAATTTCATCGGTAATCGTTCATTAGATGCGATATTGAAGGAAGGAGATACAATACCAGGTCATCCAAATATGCAGGTTTTAGAAACTTTGGGTCATGCGCAGAGTCATATTTCCTTATGGGACGAACAACATGGGGTGTTAATTGGTGGGGATTTAATCCTTGAAAAAATTTCTTCTAATCCATTAATAGAACCACCGTTGGACAAATCAGCACCTCGTCCGAAATCGATGCTTCAGTATAATGAAGCGTTAAAAAGAGTGCAAGCATTGGGCGTTCAAAAAGTATACAGTGGCCATGGAAATGAGGTGTTCGGAGTTGCTGATTTAATATCTTCTCGTTTAGTAAGACAACGGGAGAGAGCATTAAATGTTCTTGAAATGATGAAGGATGGGGAAAAGACTATTTTTGAACTAACTCAGAGGTTGTTTCCGAAGGTCTATGAAAAAGAGCTTGGTTTGACATTATCTGAAACAATCGGACAAATAGATTATTTAATGGACGAAGGTCTCATCCAAGAAAAGCGGACAGACGAAGGGATTCTTTTATATGAACAAGCGTAAGAGGATTCTTATTACTGGTGCTACAAGTGGTATAGGATTTATGCTGGCGCTACAACTGCAAAAGGATGGTCATCAGGTTTATGCAACAGGGAGAAATACTAATGCCCTAGATCAGTTGCAAAAGCAAGGAGTCCATGTCCTTGTTGCTGATTTAACGACAGAAACGGCTTATGAAAATCTCTTTGAGAAGGTGGAAACTCCAGATGTTGTCATATTAAACGCAGGAGTGGGTACCTTTGCTTATCTAACAGATTTAAAGGAAGAACAGATAGATCAAATGCTGAGTGTGAATGTAAAAGCACCTATTATGCTCACCAACTATTTTGCAAAGCTTATGAA
>NZ_JBAEAP010000469.1:0-7962 GCF_056205495.1 Psychrobacillus sp.
CAGTTTTTTCAGCCCGTTCTAACCAATTTCCTATTTTCATCATATGGTAAGCTATACCGCGAGACATGTTTGACTCAATAATTCCTTGAATAGTGAAAGAAGCCTTTTTGATCTGGCTTAGAAATAACCTCATGTTCTGAAGAGAATAAGGAATATTTTGAGCATCTTTTGTATATAAAAAGACATCATTCCACACTTCAAACAGTTCATTAGGTATGTGATCACGACAAACCCTTGCATTCTCTCTAGCAATTCGTACGCAATTGAAAACCGAATTTGGATTTTCGTGACTTAATGCCAAGTAATATATTAGGTCTTCCTCTTTGCTATTCTTTTTATTTTCCAATGCCTCTAATTCATCTAGAGTAGAACACGCTTCATATAATAGCTTCCACTGTGTCTCTTTAAATGATTCATCACTAGAGGTTTCAACCATTTGAGTTAAATGAACATCTAAAATTCTAGCGTTTTGTTCGGCTCGCTCAAAATTTCGAGACATCCAGTATAAAGAATCTGCTACACGACTTAACATGAACTAAAACCCCCTGATTTCATGACCCATGTATCTTTACCGCCACCACCTTGTGAGGAATTTACTACTAGCGAGCCTTTCTTTAATGCTACACGTGAAAGACCTCCTGGAAATACATGTGTATCCTCTCCTCTAATGACAAACACCCGTAAATCTACATGACATGGATAAAACGCTTCTCCTTGATACGCAGGTGCTCTTGACAGATGAATAGTCGGCTGCGCAATATACTGCTCCGGTGTCTTTAAAATCTTTTCCCTAAATCTCTCTATCTCTTTTTTAGTAGCATGTGGGCCTATTAACATATCATAGCCACCTGAGGCACCAACATTTTTTACGACCAGTTCTGATAAATGCTGCAGCACCCATTCCCTCTGTTCTAAATCATCCAGACGATAGGTTTTCACATTATCAATAATTGGCTCTTCCTCTAAATAATATCTAATCATATCAGGAACATAGGCATACACTGCTTTATCATCAGCAACACCATTCCCTATACCATTTAATATTGCCACATTGCCTAATTTATATGCATCTATTAAACCAGGAACTCCAAGAGTAGAATCCTCACGAAACTCTAAAGGATCCAAAAAGTCATCATCAATTCTACGATAAATAATATCTACTTTTTCAAGTCCACGGATTGTTTTCATATATACAATGTTATCAACTACTGTTAGGTCACGGCCTTCGACCAACCGTAACCGCATTTGTTGAGCTAAAAATACATGATCGTAATACGCCGAGTTATATATTCCTGGAGTAAGCAGTACTGCCTTAGGATTGGTTACTCCTTCCGGGGCATGTTCCACAATTGCTTCATAAATATAGGTTATTTGCTGTTCCAAAGCATGAATGGAGTGGTTAGCAAAAAATTCGGGATAGACCTGACGCATAACATACCTATTTTGGAATACATAAGAAAGACCAGATGGGTTTCTTAAATTATCCTCAAGCACCAAATACTTACCCGTTTCATCACGAATTAAATCTATTCCTGCTAAAAATATGTTGTTATTTAACGGGATTTTAATATTTTTAATTTGCTTGTGATAATAATATTTATTATTTTCTACTAAATCTCTAGGAATAATGCCATCTTTTATAATTTTTTGCTGATGGTAAATATCCTGTAAAAAGCAGTTCAATGCCTCTGTACGCTGGATCATTCCCTTTCTAATCGTTTCCCAGTCTTCCGGAGGAATTATAATTGGAATGAAATCAAAAGGCATAGTACGCTCTGCTCCCATATTATTGTTATACACTGTGAACGTTATGCCTTGTCTTAAAAATGAAAGTTGGGCTGTTTCATGTTTTTCTTTTAATTCTTCTGAAGAAAAACGGTGAAGAATATTATAGAAGTTTTGATAGTGCAACTTGGGCTCACCGCACGCTTTTAACATCTCGTCAAAAAAAGGTTTAACTTCATAGGTTTTAAACATTTTCCAACTCTCGCTCTCTATATAGTTAATTTATGTAAATGGTGTACTCTATTTATCACACCCTTCATCATTCTATTACCCATATATAGTCATTAATAGACATTTCTAAAAAAAATTATTTAGCTTCGCGCTACATACCAAGTCATATTAAACAGAGGCGGGGGACAAACCTTTCTTCAAATTAAGATCTAATTGTTTTCCGCCACGGCGGGCGCTTTCAGCTCGCACTGTTTCAGGAGCGCCGCCTCCTTTAAAAAAGTAAAGACGTGAAATCAATTGCTGATTTCACGTCTTTAAGTTTATTGACTAGTTATGTCCCAGTCTCTTTAAAATTATTATTTAGTTGTTGGCTTTACCTGATTTTCTTCCTCTAGCTTTTGTAGAGCTGCTGGGCTAACATCTACTCGTTTCAAGAAGAAGGCTAAGACTAACGCGATTATGTTCATAACCAAAGCAACTAGGAAGGAGTATTGAATCCCTGCTAATAAAGCTTGTTGACCTAGTAACCCCATTGTTTGCTCTGTCAGTGTAGTAGGGTCAACGTTTGCCATTAGGCTTTCCCCTTCTTTTGTTGTCACATAGTTCATAATAGAAACTAGCACTGCCGTACCAATGGAACCAGCAACCTGCTGAGCGGTGTTGTTAACTGCTGTACCATGCGGGTTTAAACGTGTCGGTAACTGATTTAAACCATTTGTCATGATTGGCATCATAACCATTGACATCCCAAGCATGCGTGTAGTGTAAATCGAAATGATATATAAATACGATGAATCAATTTGTAATGTAGATAACTCATACGTTGATATTGCTGTAATAACCAATCCTAATATCGCTAAAAGGCGAGGGCCAAACCTGTCAAACAGCTTCCCTGTTATTGGAGACATAATCCCCATAATAATTGCTCCAGGTAGCATCATTAAACCAGAATCTAAAGGTGAAATACCGCGTACATTTTGAACGTACGCTGGAGTTAAAATCATCCCAGAGAACATAGCCACTGAGTTTACAATCGCAATAATAGACGCTAACGCGAACATTGGATATTTATAAACACGTAAATCTAATAATGGTTCATCAAGCTTCAACTGGCGAACTACGAATATTACTAACGCAACAAATCCAACTATCAATGTAGTTAATACAATTGGATCATCCCAACCAGCGGAGCTTGCTGTGCTGACACCGTATAAAAGACCACCAAAACCAAATGTAGAAAGTATTACTGATGCGAAGTCAATGGTTGCTGACTTGTCGGTAGCCATCACATTTCCTAGCTTCCAAACGGCTAGTAATAAGCTGATAACTGCTAACGGTAAAATCATGATAAAGAGAATACGCCAATCGTAGTACTCCACGATGAATCCTGATAATGTAGGTCCGATTGCTGGAGCTGTAATCATAACTAAACCAAAGATCCCCATTGCTGCTCCCCGTTTTTCTCGTGGAAATGCAACTAGCATTACATTCATTAATAAAGGCCCCATTACAGAGGAACCAGCAGCTTGAACCATACGGCCTGTTAATAGCATGCCAAAATTTGGAGCAAATGCTGCCATAGCTGTACCTAGCGTGAAAATAGCCATGGAAGTGATAAACAACGTTCTATTTGAAAATCTTCTTATTAAAAAGGCCGATGCAGGTATCAATACTCCACTCACTAGCATATAGCCTGTTGCCAACCATTGAACGGTAGAATAATCGACATCTAAATCCACCATAATTGAAGGCAATGCTACATTTAAAAGGGAGTTATTTAAAAACGATACAAATGCTCCGACAAATAAAACAGCGAGCATTAAGTAAGTAGATTTTTTATTTTCAATGGTACTCATCTTTCGTCTTCCCCTATTCTATTTTTCTATATTTATTTCATTACTCGAATTATATTAAACCATTAGTTCATTTTTTTCAATATATTTATACACCTAGTTTAAATATAGTTGAACTTTGTGTTCACAATATATATACTAAAGCCATCAGATTACTATCGGAGGATTTATGAATAAACGTAAAAGACATGTTGCAGATGTAGCCTTAAAGCTATTTGTAGAAAAAGGAATCCAGCAAACCTCTATCCAGGACATCATTGATAGAGCAGCCATTTCAAAAGGAACCTTTTATAATTATTTTAGTTCAAAAAATGATTGTATAGCAGAGATATTGGAAGGATTAAGATATGATGCAAGTCAGCTTCGTATGCAAATCCAAGTTGGGAAAAACGAAAAGGACCAACAGATTTTGGCACAACAAATATATAGCATTATTCAGTTAAATGAAGAACGAAGCCTATATGCGCTCTTTGATGCAATCCTTAGCTCCAATGAAATAGATCTAAAAAAACTTGTGATGCAGCATCGTATATTCGAGCTAGAGTGGTTAGCAATTCGGTTTAAATCTGTATTTGGAGAGGAAGTTTCTGAAAATGCCTTTGAAAGTGCTATATTATTTCACGGTATGCTCCAGCACTTACTATTTACAAAGCGTGTAACAAATGCAACGTTTTCACTTCACCGAATTGTAGCAGTCCTGCTCCAATATATCGGTCTTATCATTCCCTATATGCTTCAACATAATACTTCTTTAATTGACCCTTCTTCAGTCCATTTAATGAGGATGAATATTGATCGAAAGCCAGTGGAGTTAAGCGAGCTCATGAAAATGGCAAAGAACATTAAAGAGGAAGAGAATTTTACGATGGAGCAAGAGGATCTCTATGAGGCAATCATCTTTGAGCTCAACAAGGAACGTGTTCGCAAAAGCGTGCTTCAGCCCTTGCTCAATCCTTTCTTAGCAACCTTTGATGACACTTCTAGTAAAGGTCAGGTACAAACCTTCATCAATGCCATTTGGTTTTATTTAAAACTGAAGTAATATAAAAAACTCACCAATCTAAAATTGGTGAGTTTTCCTAATTGAACGACTATTACTAGTAGACATATACGAATCAGTTTAGCATCATCCACTTGACATTTAAGCTACTAACAACAGCTTAGTAGCCGAATCTATTATCTCTTCCCTTTTTTGACATCTCATGTCCCAAACGAATTGTAGCAACAGCCATCTCTGCATAGGTCACTTGCTTGGAAGGATTAAACTGGTTTTTCTCTGCCTTTAACAATCCTAAAGAGTCGGCCAACACAACATAACCAGTATATTCAGCTTTGATCTTCTTACTATCGACGAAATCATTTTTAAATATCTTCGTTTGTTTAGCCGCTTCCTCCAAGCCTAGTGCACGAATGTACCATACAGATAGCTCCTCTTTAGTAATTGGACTATCTGCATCAAAAGTTGGTTTGTCCGCAGCTATAACACCAAGCTCTACTGCTCTTTCAATTGCTTGATAGGAAGTATGCTTAGGATTTATATTTGTAAAGGTTTGCTTCACATTCTCTTCGTCACCCATAGGATAGCCGTGATAAATATAGGTTAAAGAATTCATCATTATTTTAATAGCTTCACCTTTAGACACTGCGATATCTGCATTAAAAGCCTTAGCGTCTTTTACCGTTAACACTTTCGATTGAATTAAGTAATTTAACTCCGCTGCTGCAGTTGGATGGGAAACTTCTGGTAGCACCTCTCTGTTGTATTGGTTAAACCATTTACCCGTGTTTGCCTCTAACACCTGATATTCTTTTTCATTAAACAATGGGGAGGATATTAAATAATAGTGATTATTTTCTTGCTTCAAATATTCCTTCAAGTAGCTTGTCTTTATCGTAATGGCCTTTTTAAATGTCTCTGTTGCTTCTTTCTCAGAAATAATTTTTTCTTTTGATGGCCACTCATCAATTTGAAGTCTGTCAATATTAATGCTATTTAAAGAACCGTTTTTATGAATATTTACGCTAATTTGGTCTCCTAATACAGTTACTCCATCAACAATCCGTGGGAATGAGAAGTAATAACCACTCATCGGGTCGGAATAGGTGGTCTCAGCAGGAAGTGCATATTCATGAAGATACGTAGGCAAATACTCCTTTGCATACTCCACTGCCTTCGCTAATGCATCCTCATAAGATAGGGTCTTCTGATTTATATTCTCATCTAACATTTCCTTAATTTCTTGCTGCATATTATGAAAACGAACTAGCTCACCTGTTTTCTTATCGAATTCTATATTAGATCCAGAACCGGAACCATTAGGATAATGATACATATAGTTAACACTGATTACATCTTGTCCGTTATAATTTTTCATCTCATCTACAGATTGAATCGTTAATTTGATTTTATTGGAATCGACCTTCAGTAAACCCTCTGCTATTTTCTTAGCCTCTTCTTTTGTAATGCCATTGTGTTTAGCAGGTAATGCCTTTTCTACAATCATTTCATTTCCTTTATGAGCAGGATACTCTTTAAAAAACTCATAGGTATTAAACCATTCTCCAGTAATAGCATTTACATTTAGTATTTCAGGCTTATAAACCAGCTTCACCTCAAGCTTATTACTTTCAGTTGGATAAGTGACCTGATATTGTAGCTTAGCAGTTAAGTTATGCTTTATCTGATTTAAAATCACTTCAGCATCTTTCACCTTTTTAACATCATCGAACGTAGGAGACTTGCTTGGAATAGAACGATTAAACCCTACTATCTCTCCACTGCCAAGAATCGTCACATTTACGTGCTGATCTCCAATAGTAACCCCATCCTGCATTCGGTTAAAAGTAAAGGTATAACGAATGGGTTGGGTTAATGTTTGTGAACTATAATAAAAGTCTTCAATTCCTTCATCTAACTGGTAGTTTCCATCCTTCATATACTTTTTCATAAAGTCATGAGCAAGTTGTTTAGCTTCCTCTTTAGATACCTTCCCTGGAAATAGCGAATCTGCAGTTGCAACTGGGTCATATTGAAAAGAATCTATCTCATAATTATCCCCATAAAAACCTATGCTCCCCGAGATATCCTTCCCTTTTTCTTGCTTATAAAAAGACATACTATGCCTAATCGCCTTTTCATTTGGATGATTAAAGGAATGCAAGTAGAATTCGCTAGGCTTGATTGAGTCGAAAACCCCCGGAAAGCTAGCCTTAAACTTTTTAAGCAATTCCTCTTTAGACACCAAAACATCTGTAGCAGCAACCTGAGCCACTACATTATAAGGCTGTGTCCCTGTAGTATTTGATGCATTTGCAGTAGTCGCTAACATTCCCAGCGATAATGCTGACGCCGTTAAAATAATCCCTATCTTCTTCACAAAAAGCCCCCCTTTAAGGTAATAACTATATTATAAAGTAAAATTTGGAAACTAGTAACTCCTATTTTCATAATATTTTAACTATTTTTTTAACTATTGTATATAAGTTTGAATTTATACCCACAAAAAAAAACGCAACTATGTTGAGTAGCGGTTAAACTTATTTCATATATTTATTCACTAACTCATAGCTCCTTTCTTTAGTGAGATAGCTAGAGCACTTGAAATACAGGAATGGCTCAAGGTGAATTTAACAATTGTTTACGTAACCCTTTTTTCATGTACAAGTGAAATTATTTGAATAGTGAACTATGTATTAAAAGTTTCATTTGTTTTTTGGTGAAAAAGTACTCACCATCCACTCATAAAATTTTTCCTTTTCCTCGAATTGTGGATAATGAGCTGATTTATCAAAGGTAATAAATTCTTTCTGATTCGCATCCAAATTATCAAAGTATTCTTTGGCTGTATTATAAGTAGTATGATAATCATACTTTCCCATTACAAAAAATACTGGTAATTCAAGTGTTGTAACTATATCAGGTAAAGGTTTCTTTAATAAATCAGGTAACAACATTTTCTGAGAGTAGGAAATCCCATAGTTATAGCGAATCACGTCTAATAGATTATATTCACTACTAAGTAAATTATTTAAACTATTACCATCTGGACTTTCTATAAGTCTTGCAGTCCCACCATATTTCATCACATAATTTCTTGGAGTAACCGTGTCACCCTTACTAATATCTTCTTCTAACCCCTGTAAATAGATAACA
>NZ_JBAEAP010000470.1:0-8240 GCF_056205495.1 Psychrobacillus sp.
TGAAGTAAATGGTATATCGCTGCTTTTATACGGTCTGGATGGTTTCCTTTTATCCCGAGCTTGTAACCTAACTCGTCAGCACGTACAAAACCAACCCCCTCAACATCTTCTATTAAACGATATGGGTTTTCCGTTAACTTAGCAATTGTTTCTTCTCTATAGGCCTGATAGATTTTCATTGCAACTTGGGGACCAAAACCCCACTCATTTAGCTGAATCATAACCTTTTCTAAGCCTAAATTTTGTTCTAATGTGGCTCTAATAGTTTGTTTTTTATCTTCACCTAGCTTTGGAATAATATCTAGAGATGCTGGATTATCTAAAATTCGATTAATCGCATTTTCTCCTAGTTTCTTAACAATTAGCTCCGCGGTCTTCCTACCGATCCCAGGAAACATATCACTAGATAGATAATGAACAATCCCTGTCTCTGTTGCAGGGACCTCCTTTTGGAACGTTTCGACTTGAAACTGTATTCCATACTTAGGGTGATTTTTAATAACACCTGTAAATTTATATGCTTCTTCTAAAACTAATTGGGGGAAATAACCTGTAACAATTATTTCTTTATCTGTGTATGTAGTATTAGTGGATTTTATCTTTAGTTTTATAATGGAGAATAGATTTTGTGGATTATGAAAGATAGAGACGATTGGCCGACCTGATATAAATTGTTTTTCGTTATTTATTTCATTTGTCATTTCAATCGTCTCCTAACTTCCTAATTGCGTAGTGAAATCATATCGTATACATATCTAGCTTGATCATAGTTTGGTTGTATTGTAAAAGCTGCTTTTAAATGTTTAAGAGCGCTTTCTGTATCAGATGTTGATACCGCATATAAAACTCCCATGTTGTAATGGGCATCTGCGTTTTCTGGGTCTAGCTCTAATATTTCTTTAAAAATTGGTTCTGCTATATCAAACATTTCTAGGCTTGCCAGAGCGATACCATACGTTAGTTTAATCTGAATATCTTTTGTCTCGTCTAATTCGTAAGCTCTTTGAAGATATGGAAGTGCAAGCTTCGTTTGATCAACCTTCTGAAAGCTTTTTCCTAGCATGAAATAAGCATCTGGACCTTCAATGCCATTTGTAATTGCTTTTTCATAAAGCTTCGCAGCTTCTTCAAAGCGCTCCGTATTATAATACAAATTAGCTAAGCTGTAAAAGGCTGTTGCAGCTTTTTCGTCTAATGTGATTGCCTTTTGAAAAACACGTTCTGCACGTTCATTTTCATTCATAGAAGCTAGTAGGTTTCCAAAGTTTATAAAACCAATTGATTCTTCTGGATTTTCTTCAATTGCTTTGTTAAACAATTCTGCTGCTTTTTCATAATTTTCTTCTTGTATTGCTTGTATCCCTAGTTCATTGTAATTCAAATCCAATACCTCCATTAACCAACGTAATCCAATTTAAGACCATCTTTAAAAACCTCGTCTATCGTCGCTCCACCAAGACACTCATCTCCTTGATAGAAAACAACTGCTTGTCCTGGAGTGATCGCACGAACTGGCTGATCAAATACTACACGAACACGATTTTCAGACAGTAGCTCTACGTGAACTCCAACATCTTCCTGACGATAGCGGAATTTCGCTGTACACGTAAAGGAAGATGGTTTGTCTAGCGTAGTTGTAAATGATAAATCAGTAGCTGTAAGACTCGTAGAGAACAAAGCGTCATTGTTAATATTCTGACCGACTAATAAAACATTTCTTGCCAGGTCTTTTCCGATAACAAACCAAGGGTCTCCAGCTCCACCAATACCTAAACCATGGCGTTGTCCAATTGTGTAATACATTAAGCCATCATGTTTACCCATTACTTGACCGTCCATTGTTTCCATAGTACCTTGTTTAGCTGGTAAGTACTGACTTAAAAATTCTTTAAAGTTTCTTTCACCTATAAAGCAAATACCAGTAGAGTCCTTCTTAGTTGCAGTTGCTAAACCTTGTTCTAATGCTATCTCACGGACTTTTTTCTTCTCTAAATGACCGATTGGAAACATGACCTTCTCTAATTGCTCTTGGTTAAGTTGATTTAAGAAATAGGTTTGGTCTTTGTTGTTGTCCTTACCACGCAGCATTCTCGTTTGGCCTTCTTTAACTTCTACTTGTGCATAGTGTCCTGTTGCAAGATAATCAGCTCCAAGTGCCAATGCATACTCTAAAAATGCTTTAAATTTAATTTCCTTGTTACACATTACATCAGGGTTTGGCGTTCTGCCGGCCTTGTATTCTTCTAAAAAGTAAGAAAATACTTTATCCCAATATTGTTTTTCAAAGTTTACAGCATAATAAGGAATACCAATTTGATTACAAACCTTTATAACATCTTCGTAATCCTCTGTTGCTGTACATACACCATTTTCGTCGGTGTCATCCCAGTTTTTCATAAATATACCGATTACATCGTAACCTTGCTCTTTTAGCAGGTAGGCCGCTACGGAGGAATCAACTCCTCCAGACATACCTACTACTACTCTTGTATCTTCTTTTTTCTTCATCATTTAACTCACTCTTTTCAGTTATCCAAGAATAATTTTACTTATTTTATTGGCCGCTTCTATTGCTTCTTTTTTTGTATTGTTTAATCCAAAACTGAATCGCACTGAATTTCTCAGCTCAGGTGTTTTTTCACCATACATCGCTACTAGGACGTGCGAAGGGTCAATGGAGCCAGCGGTACAAGCAGAACCACTTGACGCATCAATCCCAGCTAAATCTAACTGTACGAGAAAAGTCTCCACATCAGTTTTGGGGATACTTACATTTACTACATGAGGTAGTAAATTTTCTAGTGAGCCATTTATTTTGAACTCTACTCCATTTGTTTGTAATTGCTCAACAAATGTATCTCTTAACGCTCGATAATGCTCGTTGCTTTTTTCAATGTTTTGCTGCTTAATTTCCACTGCTTTTGCAAAGGCGACAATTGCCGGAACATTTTCTGTACCTGCACGTTTTTTGCGCTCCTGCTGACCACCATACAATAATGGTTTAAGGTAAATATCCTTATTTTGATATAAAAAACCGATCCCTTTTGGTCCGTTAATTTTATGGCTGGAGACACTGAGCAAATCAATATATGTCTCTTTTACATCAATTGAAACACTTCCGTATGCTTGTACTGCATCTGTATGGAAATATGCTTGATGATCCTTCAATATGCTGCCGATTTCTTTTATAGGTTGAATCGTGCCTACCTCGTTATTGGCAAACATAATGGAAACTAAAATAGTATCTTGTCTTAAAGCGTTTTTCAAGTCATCGATACTGATTAAACCTGTTTGATCAACCGGTAAGTACGTTATTTCAAAGCCTTCTTTTTCAAGCTGCTGACATGCATGCAAGATTGCATGATGCTCAATTTGTGTCGTAATTATATGTTTACCTAAAGCTTTACGGGCATAAGCAGTACCGAATAAAGCGTAGTTGTCTGCTTCTGTCCCGCCACTTGTTATAGTTATTTCAATTTCTTGTGCTCCAATAGATTGAGCTAATATTCTACGAGCATCATCTAATTTTTTTCGAGCAATTCTTCCTGTTTGATGGATACTGGATGCATTTCCATAAACATTATTCATCTCTTCTACTAAAGTGTGGACAACTTGCTCTGCCATAGGTGTTGTTGCAGCATGATCTAAATATATTCTATTCATAGTGAACTCTTAACTCCTTATATATAAAACATGTACCCTTCCAAATCAGGGTTTTCTTCAGTGTATTTGGACAAATCTTCAATCGTTGTCGTATCAAGCACATTTTTAACTGCATCACGAATTCTTAACCAAAGCTCGCGCTGTGCTGCTGCTTCCTCATCTATACCTTCTACAATTTGAATTGGACCCTCTAATACACGAATAACGTCGCCAGCAGTTATCTCATTTGGCGCTTTAGACAGCATATAACCACCATACGCTCCTCTAACGCTTTTTACTAAGCCAGCATTACGTAGGGGTGATACAATTTGTTCTAAGTAAGCTTCAGATAAGGAGTGCTCCGTAGCAATTTGTCGTAAAGCATGTGGACCTTCCCCATACTGTTTCCCTAAAGCTACCATGATGGTAAGTCCATACCGACCCTTTGTTGAAAATTTCAACATTTTCACCTCATTTTAATTTAACAAATTACTTATTTAATCATTCTTAAGTATAATTTTTGCGTTTAATGTTATATTCATCAGGGTATAAAAAATTCTTTCCCTAGTATAGCATAACTCATAGTACTAACGACTTCAAAATGACTTTTAGTGCCATCTTCTATATAATAAAGGAACAAATGTACGTTTTAAAGTACTAAAAATCATTTGTTTCGTAAATGGCTGAGTTAAAATAACAAATATGCAACTAGTTGAAGCTTTTAATTTACTGAAATAGCCAAATATATTCTAAAGCCTTAATAACTTTTCTCTTACAATACTTGGTTTTAGCACCGTTCTGAGAGATTTATCACCGTTCACCGGGGTTTATCACCGTTCGCGCAGTTTTCTCACCACTTAGGCTTAGCCTGATTCACAGATAGAGATAATCTAGATAAATACATAGAAAAAGGAGAGATTCATTTTGCAAAATGAACCGTTAGCCTATCGAATGAGACCACAAACAATAGATGAAATTGCAGGCCAGCAACATGTAATTGGTAAGAATACAGCATTATATAAAATGATTATCAATGGGCATGTTCCCTCCATGCTCCTGTACGGAGATCCAGGTGTAGGCAAAACCTCTTTGGCTTTTGCCATAGCTGGAACAACCAAGCTCCCTTTTGTCGCCTTAAATGCAACTAAAGCTGGTAAGAAAGACGTGGAGGATGTTGTTGCAGATGCAAGAATCAGTGGAAAGATTATATTATTCTTAGATGAAATTCACCGATTCAACAAACTACAGCAAGATACTCTTTTGCCACACGTTGAAAATGGTTCTATCATTCTGATCGGTGCGACAACTGAAAATCCTTTCCATGATGTCAATCCAGCGATTCGCTCCCGTTGTGGAGAGATTAAACAGTTGAAGCGGCTTACTACGGAGGATGTAGACGTTCTTCTAAAAAGAGCTTTAGAGGATAGCGTAAAAGGGCTCGGTAAAACCCCTATTAAAATTACAGATGAACAACGATTAAAGATTGCAGATGCCTCGAATGGTGATGCTCGTAAAGCTTTGACTCTATTAGAATCAACTATTTTTGCAAGCTTTGAAGAAGATGGTATTACCGTAGTAGAAGATTCTACGCTGGATAGCCTTATTGATCGAGTAGGTGTATTTGGAGATAAAAAGGGTTCTCACTTTTATAACTTATTATCAGCACTTCAAAAATCAGTGAGAGGTAGTGATACCGACGCAGCTTTATATTATCTTGCTCACCTTTTAGAAAATGGGGATTTGGTAGCTGTCAGTAGAAGACTTTTGGTAATGAGCTATGAGGATATTGGACTTGCCAATCCTGCAGTAGGACCGCAAGTATTAGCGGCAATTCAATCAGCAGAAAGACTAGGGCTTCCGGAAGCACGTATTCCACTCGCAAATGCAGTAGTTTTAATGTGCTTATCCGAGAAATCCAACTCTGCATATGTAGCACTTGATAAAGCGATCAGCAGTATCCATGCGGGTAAAACTGGGGATATTCCAAGTCATTTAAAAGATACTCATTACGCTGGTGCGAAGGAACTTGGGCATGGGGGCTATGTATATCCTCACGATCATAAAATAGGAACGTTCGGTGGTTGGGTGAAACAAACCTATCTTCCAGATAATTTAGTCGGTACAAGATTTTATGATCCGATAGATGCTGGAGAAGAAAAGCGATTGGCAGCTATTTATAATCGTTTGGAGAACTTTAAGAAGGAAAAATAAAGTCAAAAGAGAACACAAGTCATATAAATTTAAAACGCTACCGAAAGCATCGGTAGCGTTTTGTTTTGTCTCATCTTTTAAGCATGCTTATAAGGATTATACACCCATTTTTCTTCGTGTATTGCTCACCTTTTTAGTTTGTTGACTTTTCATTTTTTGGTTAGCTGCTGGACCAGTCCCTTTCAAGTTACCGCCACTAGCTTGGTTTTTCTTTTCTTCTAGCTTTTGTTTCACAGCTTCTTGAAGAGTCATTTTTTTCTTTGGCTCTTCCTGATTTGTTGTTTCAGTCATTTTAAATTCCACCTCGTTTGAAATGTGATTAGTTTTAGTATAAGTGATGTAAAAAAAACTGCAACCTATTTACTGCACTCTATTAATTGTAATATTTTTTGTAATGTCATTTATTACCCAACTAGCACAAATTAAACCTACCACAGACGGCACAAATGCATTAGAGGAAGGTGGCATCTTAGCTTTACGGATAGCAGCATCTGGTTTTCCAACTGTTTCTACTACATCTTCTCTCACTACAATAGGACTTTCATCTGAAAATACAACCGGAATTCCTTTAGTGATTCGATCTTCCTTACGTAACTTTGTACGTATGACTTTTGCAAGTGGATCGGTATGTGTCTTAGAAATATCAACAATTTTAAATCTCGTTGGATCTGTTTTGTTGGCAGCTCCCATACTAGAAATTATTTTAATGCCACGCTTTAAACATTCTTTCATCAAATGAATTTTATATATTATTGTATCCGATGCATCTATAACATAATCAATTTTCATATCAAAAAATTGTTCATACGTTTCTTCGGTATAGAACATATGCATATCAATTACTTCACAATCTGGATTAATGTCTGCTATTCTTTCTTTCATTACCTCAGATTTTGATCGTCCTACAGTAGACATGTAAGCGACTAATTGACGGTTAATATTTGTTATATCCACATTATCCTTATCTACTAAAATTAGTCTACCCACACCACTTCGGGCGCATGCTTCCGCGGCAAATGACCCAACGCCTCCTACACCCAAAATAGCTACTGTTGTATTCTTTAACAGCTCTACTCCTTCTCTTCCTATCGCAAGTTCATTTCTAGAAAATTGATGTAACATAAAAAACACTCCATTTATATAAGATTAGTTGGTTTTATCTTTTCTACTCAAATATTATCACATTAGTTCCAGGCAAGTGCTATTCTATTAATATTTTACCCTCGAAAATTTATTATAAACGATGGAGTGTACTATGGTACACAGATAACGTATTTACTAAATTCACTAATTTTATAGGGTTGGGAAATGCTAAATTGGATTAGAGTAACTCTAATTTCCAGTTTATTTTTAGGCTATGTTAAAGGGTAGGGTTGATTTATGATGCAATGAAATCTTTAATCAGAGAGTAGAATTGATTTCCGCCCCAGCCGGACGCTTTCCTCGGGGTGAGCGATAAGCCATCACCCATCGCTTACGCGCGTGGTTGTGATGTCTTATCTGTCTCACTCATCCCGTAGGAGTCGCCGTCTGGGGCTCCAATCAATAAATGAGAACAGCTTTAGCATCGATAAAGTGCTAATCAATTTACTCGCATAAAAAAAGCTGAAAAACTGTAACCAACCAATTTCATCATCTATTTATGTTCTTAATAGCCATTTGAACGTTCTTTTTTATGTTTACAGTCACTATAAAAAAGAATTTTCAGTCAAAATCAACCAATAACTTTAACAAAGCTTATTTTTATAAGAATAATGACATCTAGATCCTTTAAATTATGAGAATATAATCGAGTTTTGTAAGAGCAAATGTATTTTTCATTCCACTAAAAAAGTCCCCTGCAAATACAGGGGACTTTTTTAAATAGACGAATCCCAATCGTGCCGACTAATAGTGCTTATCGTTTTGAACCCGCACAGAGCAGGTGGGTGTCCTCTTTACTGTCTTTGAAGTCCCTAACTAGAGGGCATGTCATTAACAATAAAAGTCAGACTCCCGACGATATAATTGTTCGGTCAAAACTGATTGGCGTTTCGCGAACACATCAGGATTCGTATTACTTGTATAATAGCATATCCCTTTTAAAACTTCAATGAAAATACCATGATATTATTTGACTATTCAGAATCATGAAGTGTAGTAGATATATCATATATAACACCTTTCTTCCATATCCTTCCCCTTCTCTCACACTTACAAACCTCGATAAAAATACTCTATAAAACTAGTCCTAGATATCCTTGTCTATGAATAATATACATAGACAAGACATTAAACGGAGGGCTCTATGTGAATTCACTAACCACTTATTTTATATTAGGTATATCTTTGGCTGCACCAATCGGCCCTGTAAAGGCAACCTTACTGAACACTGGCATAAAAAACGG
>NZ_JBAEAP010000471.1:0-6767 GCF_056205495.1 Psychrobacillus sp.
AAAAGGTCATCTTATAGGGTTTTTGTTTTTAGCCTTGTTTTTTAATCACTAACTTCTAGTGAATAGAATATGACTTTGGAATATCTAACTTGTTGAACGTAAGAACAAATGGTTTAGATTCTGACCGTCTGGTTTACCGTATGTAAATTAAGAGCTATTCAAATAACTAAATTGCATTTATCGGTTGTTAAATAAACCAACAAGAAAGTGATACTGGATAAAATAATATATAAAAACTTTTTCAAGTATTTTGTGGATTTTAATTTTTCCTATCACGCTGTTTTCCTACTAAAAAATAAGAGGTGATCCAAGCGGTAATTGGAATGACTAATGTGACACCTATTGCTGCACAACATATAGTTATTATTTCGCTACTAAAAACTTTTGAATTAACAATTTCTCCAACAGAGTAAGATAAGTCTTTAAACCATATAAGTAAAGCCAAATAACTACCGAAGAAGGCAAAAAAAAGCGTGTTCGTACTCGTTCCTAAAATATCGCGTCCGATACTTATTCCAAAACGGAATAACTCTTGGCGCTTGATATTTGGATGATGATAGTGCATTTCACGCATTGGCGATGCAATAGCAATGGCAGCATCTGTGATGGCTCCAATTGTACTCATAATGATCACCGACACAGCTATCTTTATGAAATCAAGTCCAATGTAAAATGAAAACATCCCCAACTCTTCTGTTTCCTCTTCGCCAAAACCTTGTATCATTGCCTTATTTGTTATAGCAGTAATAAAGGCGACTAAGATGACGGTTGTAATAATCGTAGCTATAAAAGCCGTTTTCGTTGTGCGGTTCACTTTATTAATATAAAAGAGGTTAATACAACTAATGAGCACACATGCGATAAATGTTAATAAAATGGGATTTATCGTTGGAGCATTCATAAAAAATAGCGTAACGATAATGACTCCAAAATTAAAGAATAATGCAATAAAAGAACGAACGCCTTTTTGTCCGCCTATGACTGTCATCAATAGGAATAACAGTCCGGCAAGTAAAACGATTACATTCATAACTTAGCCTTCCTTCTCTTGACAAAAAATATAGCGGTATAAAGCCCAATTGGAATCGTGATAACAATACCGATACCGCCTGTTAATGCACGAACTAACTCAAGTGAAAGATTCATTGAAAGAGTGTAGCCGAGCGTAGACGAATTTTTAAAATAAAGTAACAGAGTAGGGATTGAACCACTAACATAAGCAAAAAATAAAATATTCGTCATAGTGCCCATAATATCCTTGCCGATTTCCATTCCAGATTTTGTGAGATCTTTTACAGAAATAGTAGGGTCTTTTTCATACAACCCAAAAATCGAAGTAGACATTGTAATCGAGACGTCCATTACGGCGCCTAAAGAACCAATAAAAATGCCAGCTAAAAATACAGTTTTGTATGGACGCGTTATAAATTGTAATTCCTCATAACGAAGGCCATTTTCACCTGTAACGACTAAAGCAATGTACGTAATGAGAAGTGACGAAAACGTACCAATCAGTGTAGCTATGATCGCAGCGAATGTCTTTTCGTTAACCCCATTCACGAGTAATAAAGAAACGACGGTAAATAAAATAATGCTAACCCCACAAATCCATAGCAGACTCTGGTTTGCATGATCGATATAAATGTCTAAGGCGAACCAAAGTAGCATCGCATTAAAAGCTAAACCAATAACAGATAACAATCCTTGTTTTTTTCCAATGAGCAGAAGTACAAAGATAAAGACCCACGCAATGATGACTAAATATTTATCACGTTTCACACCGGTAATCGTGCCAGTGTTTTCTTGGACTTCTTCAACTTGCTCATTAATAGAAATGAAAATTTCACTGCCAACTTCAAATTTCTGGTCAAATGCTTGAGATTCTGAAAACTCATTCGTTAAATGAACGAGTAAACCTTTTTCGTGACCATTTTTTACTTCGGCGATTATTTGCTGTGTATATAATACGTCTTTATTTTGATGAATATCTTTTACTTCTACTGAGTTGTCTATAGTCATTTCAACGACTTCTGCAATCGAATTTTTATATAGAGAATGATTATGGTACACAAATACAATCGAGCTAATAACACAACATATGAGAACAATCGCGAATATGCGCTGTTTCCATGTGGTCTTTTGATATATTCTGTGAAGAAACAGCATGTACACACCTCCTGTAAACAAGATTTAATTATATAATTCAAAAGTAAATTTAGCTAATTTCAATTTATATTTTACATGAGCTCCGACGTTTAACGAATTATTAAAGGTACTAGATAGATGTTTGATAGATAGAATAGGTTGGAGTATAACGTTAATAACAAAGGAAAAAAGACATTTTCAAAAAACGCTTCTCCATAACTGTTGCATTAGAAAAAAACAGTATCAAAGTAAAACAAGCTAGAAAATGTAAAAAGAACCCGGTGAACCGTGGTTCTTTTGTTCAAAATTATTAGAACACCATCTTAAACACACAGAGGACGATGTAAGCTATTGTTTTTTGGTTAGAGTTCCGATTAGGAAGGAAGGGAACACCTGGCTATTAGAGCTGCTGTGATCCAGAATTGGTAAGAGTGAGGTCTATATGGGATAAAGTTTGAAACTATTTCTTCTTTCAACCGTATAAAGAAGTAGAAAAAAAGAAAGAAGGATGGATAAATGGCTTTTGTATTTATTATTTCAGCCGTAGTCGCAGTACTCACTGCATTATTAGTAGTCCCACTTGGCGGCGATCGTAAGGATAAAGTGTCTTCTATTGCTTTACTTGCAATCCTAACGTTCGTTGTAGTCGCAATCATATATTATGTAACAAATTTAGATAGAAACTGGACTGCCTTATGGCCGTGGCTAGTATTGATCACCTTTGCAGGAACGTTTTTGGCAAGAGGTGTAGAACAAAAGGTAAAAGGTATCCTTTTACTAGGAAGCTTAGCTTTAGCAATTTATATGCTATCAGCACCTGTGTGGAATGCTGATAAAAAGTATGAAGTAGCAAAAATGGATGAAGAAGTTGAAATTGAGGCATTCGATGAAACGAAAACACCAGCGAGTGTTCCTCCTAAGTTTGCGCGTAACAAAATGAAGAAGGCGTTTGGTCAAGTACCAGATACAAGCTACTATGAATTAGGTAATTTGCAAATTCAAAAGGTAAATGGCAAGTACGTATATATCGCACCGGTAGAATTTTCAGGATTCTTCAAATGGTGGAATGGAGACGTTACGCCAGGTTATTTCACAATGAGTGCAACTGATTCAGCGGATAACCCTAAATTTGTGAAATCCCAAATGACCTATACACCATCGTCATTTCTTCATAAAAACTTAGAAAGACATATGCGTATGAAGCATCCGACTAAAATTTTCTATGGAGATGCCCAATTAGAAATCGATGAAGATGGAAAACCATACTATATTCGTTCATACGGTAAATTTATCACTGCACGTAATGGCTTTGATGTAGAGGGGATCGTTGTTGTAGACCCAGCTACAGGTCAAACGGAATCATTTGCTTTAGCAGATGTACCTGAATTTATTGATGGTGCTGTTTCACCAGAAACTGTAAGCTTACAAAACAGTTATTATGGAAAATATGTACATGGTTTTATTAATAGCTTGATCGGTAAAAAAGAAGTGAAGCTTCCTTCAGACGAAGGGACGGAGGCTAATGTAAGTCCTATCTTCACTGAAAACGGAGAAATGTATTATTTTACAGATTTCACTAGCCCAAAAGAAGGCGTGGACTCTATGCTTGGTTACTCCTTAACAGACGGTCGAACTGGTAAAGCAACCTATTACACTGGTAACCTAGAGGATTCCTATATGGACTCACAAGGTGCACTTCAAATTATTGAAAAGAAATTTATTGAAAAGAAATGGTCTGGAGAAATGCCTGTTCTCTATAATTTTTATGGAGAAGCAAGCTGGCTAACACCAGTATTAGACTCAAACGGGTTTCTACAAAACTACTTTATCGTGTCAGCAGCGAACCCGGAAATCTCTGTTTACGGGAATACGCCAAATGAAGCGTTAAAACTTTATAAAACAGCTATTCAGCGTGGCGGAAGCACTGTAGACGGTAGTTCTAGCGCCGAGGAAAAATCAGTGTCTGGTACAGTAGTTCGTGTATTTAAAGAACGTGTAGGAGACTTCACCCAAGTATCGTTCCTACTAGACAATAAAGCAAATTACATTGTCTCTTCGGAAATGGCACCATTCGTTGTATACATGGAAGTGGGCGACAAGGTACAGGTGAAATATTTAGAGACTGGCGAGTTATTCTTACCAGTGAAGGAAGTAACGATAGAGGGAATTGAGTAGTGCTATAAAAAAGGGATTTGGAGTTATCTCCGAATCCCTATTTTTTCGCTAAATTTAAGGCAATATCAGCTTTTTCTAAGTCATGCTCCATTTGTTCGTTTAAATCATACGCGTGATACATTTCGTTTTTAATCATGTATTGTGCGATTTTATCATGTGTATCAATAGCATTATCCAGCTCACGACGCAGCAGCTTCTTAACAGAAGGAGTCGCAGTTTCCGTAATTGCAGTAGCTAGGTTTCTAACAGCTGCTTTAGAAGTAATTAATAAATCGGTAGCAATTGCTAAGTCGTCAATCATTGCCATTTCTTGTTGTTCTGTTTTTGTTTCCTCTTTTTTAGTAGCCATTTTAAATTCCTCCTAATTAATTATTTGCTTGCGTCTGCAAGGACTTTTCTTAAATCCTTAATAGCCTTTGTAGAAAGCTCTAAGTCTTCCTCTAAAATTTCTTTTAATTTTTTGTCTTGGACTAAATCCATAAATAATTTGCTTTTTGCGACACAAGAAGTTTTAAAGATTAACACCTCGTGCACCTCTAGTTGTTCGTGCAATGCCAGTTCTTTAGTAGCCATTTGAAATCCTCCTATGCAAGATTATTTTGTTTTAAATCATTTACCCCCTTTTATTTCTTTTAATCCTAAAAAGTTTTACTTGAAATAAATTTCAGTCTTTCATTTAAATAGAAAGGGAGAAGGATATTTGAAAGGAGACAGAAGGAAGGATATGCTAATAGAAGCAGTAGTTAAAGGAGGAGAAAAGATGGACGTAGTTATCGTAACTGGATCCACTAGCGGGATCGGACAAGAGCTTGTAAAACAACTTATAGATAAAGATAAGAAAGTATTTGGTATTGCAAGGGGAGAAAGTAAGCTTGAACATCCTAATTATCATCACGTTCTATTAGATTTAGCAGCAACCGAAAAGGTAGCAGAAACTCTAGAAGAGCTGTTGAATAACGTGATAGAAGAGGCAACATCACTGACCCTTATCAATAATGCAGGAACCATCGAACCAATAGGAACAGCTGGAGAGATAGATTCTAATCTAGTGGCTAAAAGCATTGCGGTAAACTTAACTGCACCTATGATATTAACTGGAACGTTTATAAGAATGACAGAACAAAAAGAAATTCCGAAAAAAGTTATGCAAATTTCTTCTGGCGCTGGTCGAAATGGGTATGAGGGGTGGAGCAGTTATTGTGCTGGGAAGGCAGGACTTGATCGTTTTACAGAAGCAGTACAGCTAGAGGAATCCAGGAAAACAAATGGTGTAAATCTAGTATCTATTGCTCCGGGAATTATTGATACGAATATGCAAGGGAAGATTCGGGAAGCCAAAGAAAGTGAATTTGCGTTAGTAAATAAATTTAGAGAGTATAAAGTGACCGGTCAGTTAAGTAGTGCAGAGGAAGTTGCATCCAAGCTGATAGGTTTTTTGGAAAGTGATCAATATTATACTAGTGAAGTTGTAACAGATTTACGACAACTGTAAGGAGTCATTTTATCTTTTAGGCAAAATCCGATACAATAGAGGGTATAGAATCTTGAACGTGAAATGGAGGCGCCTAGTTGTGCGTGAAGTAGCAACATTACAAAAAGAAGCAATGGATATGCTAAAGAAAACAAGCAGAACCTTTTATATTCCAATTACTTTTTTAGAGCCCACTCTGAAAAAGGCGGTTGCTTCTGCATATCTTTGTATGCGTGCAATTGATGAGATTGAAGACCATGAAACATTGGATGCACTAGTAAAACAACGTTTATTGTTAGAAACGAGCAAGATGCTTGTAAATGGTTTTGACAAAAAAGAATATGAACTACTTGTAGCTCCGTATCAGGAGCAATTACCAGCAGTTTCTCTACGACTTGGCGACTGGCTTGAAATCTGCCCAACAGATTTAGTGGCTACTGTTAAGACCTATACCGCTGAAATGGCAGAGGGAATGGCGAAGTGGGTAGAGAAGGAATGGCAAGTAAAAACAAAAGAAGACCTAGACGAGTATACCTACTATGTAGCTGGACTTGTTGGTGTAATGCTTTCTGAGCTATGGAAGTGGAATGCGGATATTGAAACTGACCGTGATTTAGCGATTGCATATGGAAGAGGCTTGCAAGCGGTAAATATATTAAGAAATAAAGATGAAGATAAAGAGCGTGGGGTACAATTTTTCCCTGAAGGATGGACACGTACAGATATGTTTGAATATGCGGAGGACAACCTATCTAAAGCGGACGAATATATAAAAAGCATTAACCGTAAAAGTATTCTGTTATTCTGCAAGCTGCCACTTGCACTAGCACATAAAACATTAAAAGCGTTGAAGAGCGGTAAAGAAAAAATGAGTCGCTCTGAAGTAGAAGAAACTGTGGTTGAAGTACAGGCAGAAGTTTAAAATTAAATAAACTAAAGCAATCTCGAGATATAGTGTCTCGAGATTTTTTAATAG
>NZ_JBAEAP010000472.1:0-2647 GCF_056205495.1 Psychrobacillus sp.
AAAAATCCTATCTAGTATATTATAACGAAAACCATCACGTTATGGTTTCAAAAAACAAATTTTTTTCATCTTTCTCAACTTTCTACCTGAAGTTCTTCAAGTTTCCTTACAAATAACATAGACACCCACCTGTAATTGCACAGGTGGGTGATATAAGTTAAATATTTATCCAAAGTCCATGACTAGACTTTTACTAGTTTGTATTTCCAGACGATGTTGGTCGAGGTGCTTCTTCTTCAGCAAATGTAGATGTTCCAAAGCTAAATAAGACCGTTAACGTGACTAAGCTTAGAATGAGTAATTTTTTCATTTTATAAATCCTCCCATTTCGTAATAGATTTTTTTCTAAACAATATTTCATTCGCCTTTTGGTAATAAAGGTTCGCTGCTTTAAATCTGCTATTCTTATAGTAGTAGTCCGCTAAAAGAATAGAGTACTTTTGAACATGCCGATCGTCATGGACTTTTTCAAAATAATTAATACCTTTTTTAACAATAGCTTCAAATTCCTCCGAATTCTTATGAAGAGCCTGGTATATGTGAAGATGGTGTATGTAAGATTTAATATTGCTTTTTTGCTGAATGCTAGCCTCGTCCATTTTGCTGAAACCCGCTTCACACCAGCTGAGGACCCTTTGATGGTCGTTTTGCTTAGAATATTCTTTGACAATGGAAAGTGTGGTTATCATATAACCTTCCACCTGCTGAGGACCTTCCTTATACGACAGGCTAAGTGTATAGTACTCAATTGCCTTTTCATGATTTTCTTGGATAGCCTGGAGAGAACCTAAATTTTGATAGAGCATTCCTTTATATTGAGTTAGCTTATAATCCATAGCCAGCTTTTTTGCTAAGTTATAGTTTTTTTCTGCTTCTTGATAGTTCTTCATATTTTTATAGGCCATGCCTGTAACTATATAGCTATCAATTGCTCGTTCAAAGAGTAGATTATCCATATAATACTTAAGTGATTTACTAGAATGGTTAATGGCATTAAAGTACTCATTACATTTAAAGTAGCTCAAGCTTATAACATTATGAAAATCGGCGAGTTCCCATTCTTCAAAGGAGCTATAGTTTACCAGCTTCAGAGCATCCTCGAGCTTATCTAGTGCAGTATAATATTCAGCAATTAAATAGTTATATATTCCAAGGTTTAAATTTAGAAGAAACCTTTGTTTGTCGTCAAAATCTGCTTCCATTTTTATTAGGACTTGATAAATTGGATAGATTTGAAGGACTTCCTCGTTAATAATCAACATCAATCGAAACATGTATAAATTGTAACTGTAAAAATTTTTTAAATTGGTAAAATTAATCTTCCGCGATGTATATTGCTGCAAGCGTTCCCTGACCATTTCTTGATCTCTACTTAAAATAGCACTTTTATATAGTGCATATAAGTCTTCAATAACTTTGTTTTCTTCTTCCAGTGGTATTTCTTCTAGCATCAAGTTCAATCGTTTTAACAATGGCTGTGCTACATCTTCGCTAGGTACCGTTGAGTTACTTTCTATCTTGCTTAAATAGGAAGTTGAACAAATTCCCTTTGCCAAAACCGTTTGTTTAATATTCCGATTTAACCTTTCCTGCTTAATTATGAGACCAATACTACCACCCATCGGAAGTCACCTCCTTGCAATGTAGTATAGGTTATAATTCTCTTTCCATCGCTGAATTCCTTTTTTTATTTTTTCGACTTTTTTCTACAACTCTTTAAAAAAAGAAGAAAAACATAGCGAAAATCAATATTTTGTACAATAATTCACCTAAAAAAAGAAATTCTTATTATAGTGCATTAAATAATAATACTTTTTTCTTTTTATTTCACAACAAATATTAGTATATTTATTATCCAAATATTAGTAATATTTAGGATATACAATTATATATTTTACTTTTATTTCAAAAACATTTCAAGGGAGTTGTAAAAAATAATAAAAAAATCCCTTTATATGAGAACAACAAGTCACTCGTTGCTAAAGTCCCTTTTTCCTTAGCGCCAGCCAAGTATTACATTCTATTTTCAAGGGGGGAATGTTAAAAATGGTTACTGGTAATAAAAAGATTATAGAAGAGTTTCTCAGCTACCCTGACAATCAAAAGATGCTTGAAGAATATCAATACACCAATAGCCAAGAGATTAAAAACAAATTAGATAGAGAGTTTAAACGATTTTACCAAAATATCCGTATCTTAACCTATGTGATTAAGGTATTACATTTTGAAAGTAAACGATTTGATCAAAAGGAGCGTCTTCACAGAAGGAGGAATATTTTATCACTCGACGGTGATGAAAAAATATCAGTCATTTATCATGAAAGATTTTTTACAGACTTTATTGGATTCTCAGATGACATATCAGACCACATCTCGTCTGATAAATTATTTTTTAGTATAAGAAAGCTTTCAGAACGACAGAAGAAAATATTATCACTCGTCTTTGTAAAACAAATGACCGATCGGGAAATTGCACATTATTTTGGCATTTCGCAACAAGCGGTTTCAAAATCAAGACGAAATATAATCGAAAACATTCGAAAGGAGCTTACGTATGATTGAAGCTAGCAATATTGTTCAGTTGCTTGGCAACTTCGGCTTTCCAATTGTAGTCTCCATTTATTTACTTCACCGTTTTGAAAATAAG
>NZ_JBAEAP010000473.1:0-1592 GCF_056205495.1 Psychrobacillus sp.
AAAGCTAACTGGCTTGACGGACCATCAAAATAGCTTATTGCAACTGTTTTATGAAGGGAGAAGTGACTTAGAAATTCAAAAGGAGTTAGAGATAGGGAGCGCCTCGACTATTCGAAATCATCGATTTGTCTTGAAAGAAAAGGAACGCCAAGCAAAGATTTTTTTGACTATGATGGAGTTGTTGAAGGAAAAGGACAGACATGCCCCTAATTTCCTGCCAATTCATAAAAACGCTACGATGGTAGACGATCGTTATAACATAACAGCTGATGAACAAACAGAAGTAGAGAAAAAGTTCTTCCCTGAGGGAATAAGTGGGAGGATGATTAAGTTTCCGAAAAAGGAAAAGCAAAAGCTTGCCACGCTACGAGTAATTATTAAACATTTTGACAGAGAAAAACAGTATAGCGAGAAAGAAATAAATGAGATTTTAAAAAACATATATGAGGACTATGTAACCCTCAGACGTTATTTAGTGGAATACGGATTTTTAGATAGGAAAGATGATGGAAGTGCTTATTGGGTGAAGGGGTAAAGGTAATGCAGCCTAATTAAGTGGAGATTCACTTAGACGACTAAACAGCAATTGTAACAAATGAGAGTAGGTAAGGTAACTTATTCCACCCTTGCCCGTCTAACAATGTAAGGAGGGGATAACGTGAGACTACCAGCACTATTTTCGGGTTTGATCATTTTCGTTTTATTAACCTCTATGGGATGTTCTACTTCATCGAATACAGAAAAAATAGAAGTTCATGAAACTAAAAATCCTGATGCGCAAGAGGTTTTAACATTAGACCCTGAAGCCAATATATTTCAGCTCGATGGTGTGATTTATCAGACTGGAATTGACTGGGTTGAGGAACTTACTTTAACAAAAGGCGAGCAAGTAGGGGAAATAAAAACAAGAAATGATTCAGACACAGACTTTGAAGACGAAATGTCGAATAAGCTCCCTGTTGGTGCAAAGATCTTTTCCACTATAGAAAAAGAAGGTCCTATTTTACTCGTTGAATTAGAAGGTAAACTTCTGAAATACTATGCATTAGTAGAGGGTTAATAAATTTCCTATGTTTTGCAAATGAGCGAGGTGGGGGAGGAAGGAAGGGGTAGCGTAGCTACTCTTCTTTTTAATCCTTCCCTTTGTTTTATTCTCCGGAGACAAAAGTTTTGAGCAGGGCTGCTCTTTCACGCAAACGCAGTTTTGCCTCTGAAATTTGTGGTGTCCTAGCAGCTACCACATCAGCATTCCACCCTATTCCTTCGGCTATAATTTTTGCACGCTGTAAATGGAAATCACTCGTAATAATGGTGACAGAGGTAACGCTGTCAGGGAGGAGCTGTTGGGAGTATAAAAGGTTTTCATACGTAGAGGTAGATTGATCTTCTACTATGATCCGACTCTCTTTAATCCCGTTCTCTACGAGATAATTTTTCATAACTACAGCTTCCTCTATATCCTCATCTTGTCCCTGTCCTCCAGTAACAACAAGTTTTACAGCTGGATATTTTTCAGCATATTCTAGTGCTGCTTCTAAACGATAAAGAAGTGCTAGAGAAGGTATATGTCCTTTTTTTACCTTGGCCCCTAA
>NZ_JBAEAP010000474.1:0-8158 GCF_056205495.1 Psychrobacillus sp.
ATAAAGAAACGATTTAAAATAAAGGGAATACCTTTAGAGCTATAGCCTTGAGGTAACTCTTATAAATTTTTGCTTATTTGCATAGACTATAAAAGGCAGGGACACTAGTGTCTCTGCCTTTCTTATATATTCATTATAGCAGATTTATTTTTTTATTATAAGACTGCAAATTGTTAGAATTTTTTGTAATAATACATAAGCATGCTATGTCAGGGAGGTTAGTGGATGGAAAAACATATTTGGGATGAGGAACAGCGACATTTAACTACAGTAGTTGAAAAGCTAAAGGGACATATAGATGTTCTTCAAGTTTTTCTTAAAAAGCAAAAAGGTGAACTAATAGAAGAGCGGCAATCCGTTTCAAAGGAATTCTCAGATTTGTCTGATGAACGTGGAATTGATTTTGCAACCATACTACCTACTCTCAAGGAAAAAGAACTTCGTTATATCCATGTTAATGATGTGCTTTCTAAGTTAGAGCTACTCTATAAAAGTGCCTATTTTGGACGAATTGATATAGAGGATGAACAACTGGAGAGCCTTTATATTGGACTCGCTACGTTTGGCGAAGAAGATACAGGTGATATCATTATCCATGATTGGCGTGCCCCTATATCCAGTCTGTTTTATGAAAACAAGTTAGGTGAAGCGTTCTACCAAATTCCTAGTGAAGAGCTGGTGCCCGTCCAGATTCAAAGACGTCGACAATTTAAAATCTCCTACGATAATCTTCTACAAATATTCGATGCAGACATGTATATCGGTGATGAGGTGCTGCAAAGCCTTTTGAATGATACGGCAAAACAAAAGATGAAGAGTATTGTGACGACCATTCAACGTGATCAGAATGCAGTTATTCGTTCAGAAAGTCATCGTAATATGATGGTGCTAGGACCACCGGGAAGTGGAAAGACATCTGTAGCTATGCAACGCATCGCTTATCTTCTATATCAATACCGCAGAACGCTTTCCGCCAAAAATATTATGCTTATATCCCCAAGCGATTTGTTTAATGATTATATTTCCAATGTTTTACCAGAATTAGGAGAGGAGAATGTCGTCCATTCAACCTATTATCGTTTATATAAAGGGATGAGGCGTCTTCCATTAGTGGCAGAGACCTTTTATGAAAATGTAGAGCGACTACAAAAGGCCGACTTGATGCATCAGGAAAGCTTTTACTGGAAAAACTCAAATGCTTATGCAATTCATCTCGTACAATATCTACAGGATTTAGGAATGGCCGGATTACCTTTTTACACATTAAGTATTGGCAAGAAAGTTTTTATATCAGCTACAGAGCTTCAAGAATTGTTTTATCGAAAATATACAAACTTGGAAATAGATTTTCGTTTAAAAAAGATCCGTAATCACTTGATGCCTAGGTTAAGGGAATGGAAGGAACAGGCGATTTTGAGGAGATACGAGGAACTTAGGGGAGTCGACCAATACATCGGTGATGACGAGGATTTAATGAGACAGAGTAAAAAAGAGATAGAAAAGCAGTACTCACCCCTCCATAGTGCAATAGAAGAACTGGGATTCGTTAACATCATGAAAATTTATACGGGTTCCATTAGGAGTATGGATACATTGGAGGCTAAAAAAGTCTATGAATTAACGATTCGACAAATAAAATCCAAACAACTTTTTTATGAAGATTTAGGTCCGCTTATGTATATACAAGCTAAAATCAAAGGGATTGACAGAAACCTAGACATCAAGCATATTGTAATCGATGAAATACAGGACTATTCATTTCTTCAGTTTAAAGCTATTCAGCAGCTTTTTCCGAAAGCTCACTTTACCTTGCTGGGAGATAAAAACCAAGTAGTAAATCCAACAGAAAAAGATCAGATACCAAGGGAGCTTTCCGATATATCAATAGTAGAACTTAACAAATCGTATCGTTCTACGCATGAAATTACAGATTTTATGAGTGCTGTTTTAAAGCAAGATAAGGTCCTCTCGCTAGGAGTGAGGGGGAGAAAGCCATTAGTAAAAAGAGTAGACAAGGAGCAGCAGCTAACGGAAATAAAAGCAGTGGTAGATTCTTATTATGAGACCAACACCTCTTTGGTTATTTTATGTAAGGACATGGCAAGCTGTCGGATGCTCTATGAGGAATTGAAGAATATCATTCCCTCTATTCAACTAATATCACAGGAACAAAAGGTATATATGAAAGGGATATTAATCATGCCAGGGTACATGGCAAAGGGGTTTGAATTTACGACTGTATTAATAGCAGACGCTGACCAATCGGTTTACAATGGGCCCAATGACAAGTTTCTTCTCTACACGATGGTCTCGCGAGCAACCAGAAACTTAATTATTTTCTATCGTATAGAGCTTACGGAGGCTTTGAAACAAATCCAAAAGGACTTATATCTTACGGAAACCTTAAAATAAAACAAAGAAACCCACCTTTATCTGACTGTAAAGGTGGGTTTCTTCGGTCAAAGGTATGAGGATGATTTAAGACCATTGGCTGAATGCAATCCACGTCAATTCCCTTACATTAAGAATAGTAAGAATATTTGAAAGGGTGTTTGACGATGAAAAATTTATATCAAGATTCGCGATTTTGGCTGATCATATTAGCTAATATAGCTTCCTCTATTGGTTCTGGAATAACAATGATTGCAATCCCTTGGATGCTCGTGACAAGTGATGAAGGAAATACTGTCTTCGGATACATTACAATCACTATGACAATCATTAGTTTTATAATAACGCCTTTTGTCGGTTCTCTAGTGGATAGAATGTCCAGGAAAAAATTACTTTTAATCAGTGAAGTAGTTTGTTTAATCGCATTAGTGTTTTTTGCTTCCATTGGATTCCTTGGATTATCCTATGAGATCTGGCATTATACACTAATTTATATGATTGGAAGTCTGTATTACACTATTTTTTATCCCACTATGTTTGCGATGAATCAGGAGATTTTTCATAAGGATCAATATAAATCTTTAAACGGGACGATGGAGGTACAGGGGCAGCTTTCTAGCATGATAGCTGGAGGAGTAGCAAGTATTTTGTTGATGAAATGGGATTTACATTATATCTTACTATTAGATGTTTTGACTTACGGAGCAGCTATTTACTTCTATGTTAAGCTTCCTTATAACAGAGCGAAACTATCAGTAGCAGAGAAGGAAGAGAAGGGTAGAGCTTGGGATGGGTTAGCTTACATGATGGCGCGTCCAGCCATGTTCGTTTTTTTGATATTTGCCTTTATGCCCTTTATAGGAGTTATGCTGACGAATTATTTGTTTCCTGTTTATTTAGTGGAAGTACTAGAGGCGGACGCTAGCGTATATGGCTTGGAAGGAATGATATATGCAGCCGGAGCAGTGCTAGCAGGGGCATTTGTTCCGATGCTTGCGAAAAAGCTAGGAAATGAGAAGACTATTATAGTAGGGGTGCTTATTTATACCGTTGCCATTTCTTTGATTGTTTTTGTAGAGCTGCCTATTTACCTATCGTTAATGTTGTTTTTAGCTATTGGAAACAGCGGGGCTCGAGTAGCGAGAAATTCGTTCCTGATGGATCAAGTTCCGAACAAGATTATTGGCAGAGTTGATAGTTTGTTCCGTTCTATTGGTTTACTCATTAGAATATTATTACTAGGTCTTTTTACAGGAATGGTCTCTTCCGGATTAATTATCATATGTTTCTATATATTAAGTGGACTATTGGTCGCGTCGGCCTTCATGGTTACAATTAGCTGGAGGAAAGGCTTTTCGGTAAGAAATAAGAAAGCTATTTGTATAGAGGAAGTCAGTATGTAAACTAAATCATTCAACAAAACTGCTCTCAAGTATGATGGAATATTAAGAGCAGTTTTTTCATATTCTCATGATAGTGAAATGTAGCAAATGTTGAAATATGCATACGTAATCTACATAGAAGTTTCTTTATTTTCATAACTACACTATGCAATTTAAATACGAATTTAATCTTTTTTATAATTGTCACTGCAGGAAGCTATTAGGTCTAAAAAACTAGAGTTCTCAGGTTAATGTCCTACCCTAAACTATATTTTAAAACATATGTTCATAAACTAACGTCAATTTATAATTTTAGAGTACAAAGAATTGTTAAAATTAACAATGTAATTGAGTAGTACATGTTGATTTTACTATATTCGTTGTTTATAATGAAAGACGACTCAATAATGATAATCGTTATCAACAAAGTTGAGAAATATATTTTTTATGGGGATTACAAATGAGATTATGGATATTAGTAGTAGCAACTATTATCCTATCCTTTATTTCGCTATTTATAGGTGCCATTGATATAAAACCGAGTGATCTGCTTGATTTGGACTCCCAGAAGACCCAAATCTTTGTAATGAGTCGATTGCCACGTTTAATGGCAATTATTTTAGCTGGTGCAGGAATGGGTATTGCAGGCTTAATTATGCAAAGTTTAAGTCGGAACAAGTTCGTATCACCGACAACGGCCGGTACGCTGGATGCAGCGAAACTAGGGGTCATTGTTTCGATGATATTCTTTACAAATATGTCTTATATGGGACAGATTTTCTTTAGTTTTTCATTTGCTCTAATCGGTACGTTTATTTTTATGCAATTGCTTGAGCGTATTAAATTCAAGGATGTTATGTTCGTACCTTTAATTGGTATTATGTATGGTAATATCATTGGTGCCATTTCCACATTCTTAGGATACGAAGCAGATGTCTTACAAAATGTGGATTCCTTCTTCTTAGGGAGCTTTACACTAATTGTTTCTGGACGCTATGAACTACTATACGTAGCCGTACCTGCCATTATTATAGCTTATATTTACGCAAACAAATTCACTGTAGCAGGTATGGGTGAGGACTTTGCAAAAAACTTAGGTTTAAGTTATCGTACAGTTTTAAATATAGGTCTTGTTATTGTAGCTATTATTTCTACAACGGTCGTTTTAACGGTAGGTATTATACCGTTTTTAGGTTTAATCGTACCGAACCTCGTTTCTTTGTATTTAGGAGATAATTTACGCAAGACAATACCGCATACTATTTTCATGGGAGCAGCATTCTTACTCGCATGTGATATTATCAGCCGTCTAATAGTTCATCCCTATGAGATTCCGGTAAATACAACAGTTGCCGTAATCGGCAGTGCGATCTTCTTAATTATGTTGTTTAGGGGGAAAGCATATGCGAAAAAATAGTAAGAAGCTAATTATTTTGGCTGTTATTGCATTAGTATGTATGGCATTGTTTGCATTTTATAATATTCAAGGCGGCTTTAGTTATGCCTTTCCAAAGCGTGTGGAACGTTTAGCTGCAATGGTAATCACGGGTACTGCAATTGCATATGCAACGATTATATTCCAGACAGTAACACATAATCGTTTATTGACACCATCCGTAATGGGTGTTGACTCTATGTATGAGGTAGTACAAACGGTGATCTACTTTACAGCAGGCTCTGCCTCTTTATTCGTCGTAAATCGTTATTTGAACTTTAGTGTATCGATTATGGCGATGATCATTTTCGCAGTGCTTTTATATCGTTTCTTATTCCGAGCAGATAAGTATCCAATCTTCCTTCTCTTATTAGCAGGTATGATTATTGGGACTTTGCTAGGAAGTCTAGTGACATTTATGCAGGTCATCATTGATCCTGTTGAATATGAAAGTTTACAAGCTCGGTTGTTTGCAAGCTTTATGAATGTGAAAACCGAATTATTACTAATTGCCATGGTTATACTAGGACTGGCATTTTTGTATGGCTCTAGGTTATTAAAAGATTTGAATGTTGTTTCGTTAGGTCGAGACAATGCCATTAACCTCGGCGTTAACTATGACAAGATTGTTCTACAAGTTTTGATTTTATCTTCCGTGTTAATAGCTACTTCCACAGCGCTAGTTGGTCCTGTTACATTCCTAGGACTAATCGTAGCGAACGTAGCTTATCAATTTTTAGATACGTATAAGCATTCTGTATTAATTGTTGGAGCGAGCTTGATTAGTATTATCGGCCTTGTCGGAGGACAATTTATCGTACAGCATGTGTTTCATTTAAATACAACTATTAGTGTCATCATTAACTTTGTCGGTGGGATTTACTTTATTTACTTATTACTAAAGGAAAGTAGGAAAGCAGCATGATAGAAATTAAAGAGCTTTCTAAAAGCTTTGGGAAAAAACCGGTCGTTGAAAATGTAACACTAAAAATACAACCAAAGGCAATCACTTCTTTTATTGGACCAAATGGTGCAGGTAAATCCACATTGTTATCCATGGTAAGCCGCCTTTTAGATGCGGATACAGGGGAAGTATTTTTAGATCAAACGGATGTAAAGAAAATGAAATCGAATAACTTTGCAAAGCGTGTGGCTATTTTAAAGCAGGCCAACCATTTAAATATCCGTTTAACAGTACGGGAGCTTGTTGCTTTTGGTCGCTATCCTTATTCCAAAGGACGACTAAATGCAGAGGACGAGAAGTTGGTAGATCAAGCGCTGGAGTATTTAAATTTAACAGATATGCAAGATAAGTTCTTGGATGAGTTATCAGGTGGTCAAAGGCAGCGTGCTTTTATTTCCATGGTAATTGCTCAAGATACGGAATATATCTTATTGGATGAGCCGTTAAACAATCTAGATATGAAACATTCCGTACAAATCATGAAAATCTTACGTAAACTTGTAGATGATTTAGGAAAAACTGTCGTTATTGTATTACATGACATTAACTTTGCTTCTGTTTATTCTGATCGTATCGTTGCACTGAAAGAGGGGCGCCTTGTAAAGGATGGTCCAACACATGAGATTATCAATTCCGAAGCATTACGTGATGTCTACGATATGGATATCCCAGTACAAGTGCAAGATGGTTGCCGTATTTGCGTATACTTTAATTCTCAATAACTTTGCAGACGAAAAGTTTCTTTTAGTTTGTAATCAGTAGATTCCATGTACGTGCATAAGTCAGACACTTATGCACGTGTTTCATGAGGCTAAATGAGAATGATAATTAATTGCAGAAATCAGTTGACAAATTTTGAGGGTTTCATTTAAACTAGAGTTAGAAATGAAAATGATAATCATTTTCAATTAAAGTAAGTATATTTTAGGAGGAAAAGAAAGATGAAAAAATGGAAGTTTTTAACTGCAGTTGCAGCTTTAACATTAATGCTAGGAGCATGTAACTCAGATGATGATTCAGCAACTGGTGAATCTACAGAGAAAGATTCAACTTCAGCAGCAACTGACACGGCTGAAAAATCTGCATTTCCAATGAAAATATCTTCTTTGACAGCTTCAAGCGAAGATGAAGAAAAAGGTACAACAATTACATTTGAAGATGTAACTTTAGATAAAATGCCGGAGCGCATTATCACTTTAGATTACGGTTTCTTAGATACACTTGATGCACTTGGAGTAGAGGGAATTGTAGGAATCGCAGCGAACGGTGGTAAAGGTAATATCCCACCACACTTAAAAGAAAAATATGTTGTTGACGGTGTAGCTGATGTTGGTACGCTAAAACAAATCGACTTTGAAGCAGTAGCAGCTGCTGAGCCAGATGTTATTTTCATCTCAGGTCGTCAAGCACCATTCTATGAGGAATTAAAAGAAATTACACCAAATGTAGTATTCATCGGTTCTGACAATGAAAATTATATTAACGCTGTAAATGAAACAGTTGACTTAGCAGCTCAAATCTTTGATAAAGAAACAGAAGCTGAAAAGCTAAAAGCAGATCTACAAGCAAAAGTGGATGAAGTGAAAGAAAAAGCAGCAGGTTATGAAAATGCATTAGTAGCAATGTACAATGACAAAAAAATCTCTGGTTTCGATAACGGAGCAGATTCTCGTTTTGCATATGTGTACAATGACTTTGGTTTCAAACCAGCAACTACTGATATTGAGGCATCATCTCATGGTTCAGATTTCTCTTATGAATCGGTTCTTTCTGTAGACCCAGAAGTTTTATTAATAATTGACCGTACTGCTTCTGATGTAGATGCAATTAAAGCAGATATTGAAAATGATATTATTAAACAAACTCGTGCTTACAAAGAAGGAAAAATTGTGTACCTAGATGGTGTTAACTGGTACTTCTCAAGCAATGGTGTAACAACAGAAACAGAAAAATTAGATGAAATCTTAAATGAGTTAAAATAATCTC
>NZ_JBAEAP010000475.1:0-1793 GCF_056205495.1 Psychrobacillus sp.
TGGTTCATACGTAGCAATCTCAGCGCTTAGAGAATTCCCTTCATCTTTTATAAAAATAGCAGCCGCATAGTCTCCATCAATTACTTCCTTTTCTACTTCATTATTAGATTCTGTAGGAAAGGAGAAGGCTAAATCACTATTAGATTGGAATAAAGCATCAATATCGGCATCTGTTTCATTTACCACAGCAATTTCCAATGCTTCACTTTCAAAGAAAGCTGCCTTTATATCTGACCAAAACATCACGATAGAAATTACACCGACATAGATAGCAAGCATGACAATAAATGACTTTGCCTTTATCTTTTCGGTATATAGCTGTTTTACAAGCAACCAGAATTTAGACATTCTTGCCACCTACCTTATCCTTGAAGATTTCATCTAATGACAAGTAATCCAGGCTAAATTTTTCAATATATTTACCATCAAAAATGGAGTCGAAAATCGCTTGAGCATATTTTTCGTCTGCTAGTGTAAGTACATACTGGTCTTTGCCAACATGGACATGCTTGACGCCTTCCATACTTTCCAGCTTATTCTTAGGTATATCTGTTCGAATGGTTAGTCTTGTCTTCCCGTATTGCTTCTTCAAGTCTAGTAAGCTACCAGCAAACAAAGAGACTCCTCGTTTTAATAGACACAAATGGTCACAAAGCTCTTCTACATTTTCCATTTGATGACTAGAAAATAAAATGGTCGTGCCTTTCTCTTTTAGCTCTAAAATAGCTCCCTTTAACAAGTCCTTATTTACTGGATCCAAGCCACTGAAAGGTTCATCTAGAATGAGAAAAGCAGGCTGGTGTATGAAGCTTGCGATTAATTGAACCTTTTGCTGATTACCCTTTGATAAAGTTTCGGCTTTTGCTTTTCTTTTATCCTCTAATTCAAAACGGTCAATCCAATAATCGACTTCTTTTTTTAGTTCCTTTCGGGATTTACCACGAAGCTCACCAAAGAAGTAAAGCTGATCCTCTACTTTCATTGCAGGAAAAATCCCTCTTTCCTCGGGTAAATAGCCAAGAAGGTCTCGGTTAATATTGTTGATATTCGTCCCATCCCATGTAATGGTTCCTTCTGTAGTTTCCTGTAAATCCAGTATCATACGAAAAGTTGTTGTTTTACCTGCACCATTTTGGCCGATTAAGCCAAAGATTTCACCTTTTTCAATGGTAAAGGAAAGATGGTCTACTGCAGTGAAATCATGGTAACGCTTGGTTACTTCATTGATTACTAACGCCATACATATGCTCCATTCCTAAGTATTTTTACATAATACTTTATACGTGCAATTACACTAAACGTTTCAAAAAATTGTGAAACGTTTAGTATAGCCTTCCGTCTAATACATTGATAACAACAAAGGGGACGGTAAAAAATGAAAAAATTACGCTATCTTTATTTAAGCTTTATAGCCATTTGTCTTCTTCTCGCACCTACATTTGTATTAGCAAAAGAGGGGGAGGATTCCATGAATTCTAAATTAGAGAGGTTTACCGGAGTGGTTAAAGAAATCACTCATAAAGCGGACAGTGTCTTACTAACGGTAGAAACAGAGGAAAAAGAACCAATTGTCACTATTTTTACTATTTCAGATGAGACACTTTTATTTAACAGCGGTACCACGAAGGAAATTAAACAAAAGGATTTTGTTAAAGGACAACGAATAGAAGCCTATTATGACAAAACAAAAGCTAGGATTATGATTTATCCTGCTCAAATTACTCCAGAGCTAATAATTGCGCATGATTCTAAAAATGGTGGCTTTGCTAAAGTGGGAATTTTTAATGATCAGT
>NZ_JBAEAP010000476.1:0-6528 GCF_056205495.1 Psychrobacillus sp.
ACGTTTTAAAAACAGACATATTAATAAAAGCTGCTTCGACTCTTGCTCGAAACAGCGTGTTAATTTAAAAACAGTATTTCCTTTGTATATGGGTTAAAGATTACAACAATTTCATTGGAATCCTGAATAACATTCATACGATAATTCTCTTTACCTGTCTCCGCTTGAGGTATAGTAGTTAGAAAACTCTCTTGGACCTCTACGTCATACTCCCTCGCTACTATTTGCTTTGCTTCTTCATACGTATAATTAGGCTTAACTATTTCATACATCAAAGTAATACAAACAATACCTAATAAGCACAATCCTGTCGTTTTAAAGAATTTTTCTCTTTCATCCATCCAAATAATATAAATTTGAACATACGATAATAAAATTAACGGAATGTAAATGGATAAAAAGTGTAGAGTTGGATCAATCCTTAAATATTTGCTGGAATCATAAAAGAAGTGAAGAAAGAAAGCAATGGACGCTATAAAATAAATAATAGACACAATTATTTCCTTCATCTTTTCAACTCCTCTTCCAGATTTCTATTTAGCAGAATTAGCATTACCTTTTTATATTATTCAACAAGTTGTTCTCTTTTACCTTTCAACCAAATTTGGAGAGCTTCACAAGAAAAGCGCAAGCGCCTGTCACTGCCCCGACAGGCAAATGGGAAAATGCGAGGAGGCAGTTCCTCAGCCACCGCAGTATTATTCCATTTGACCCCGAGGGGCAAGGCGGTGGAGCTAGACATCAATTTATCCACAGGTTCAGAATTTTTAATTTCCTAAACTAAAATAAAAACAGCCTCTAAAAGAGACTGTCTTTCTAAATTATGCCTTCAGCGTAATCTTATTAAATTTAAACAATAGGGTCATACTAACATTCATTATAAAATGGACAATGATGGGCACCAATAAATTATCTGTATAAAAATAACACCAGCCAAAAACTAAGCTTGGCACTAATATATTTAGTAGCATCAACGGTTTTTTATAGTACTGTACGTGAAACGCTACAAATAAAAATGAAGTTAGTAAAATGGCTAGCCATTGATGATCGACGATTATAAATAAGACATTTTGTATAATTCCACGGAAAAGTAATTCTTCAAAGAGAGCAGCCAGAAACATAAACGAGATAATTTCAAACACGGAACTATCTTGATAACTTTTATTCATTTCATCTACGTGCTTTTCTGGAGTTAGATAAGTCAATAAGATTCCGTATAGAGTTAAAACAATCGAAACCAGGATGATGACCAGAAATATTTTTGAAGCTTCATGAAAGGCTAAAACGGTTGTGAATGCTAAATAGCCTTCTAGTACCATAAAAAAGAGTATGGCACTGCATAATAAATTCAAGCCGATATAAGCTGGAATCATGCTTTTCAAGTTCATTTTATTATTTATCCTTTCTATACTATCAAGCTATTATTTTGACTGTTTGCTCACCTTACTGCCAAGAGTTAAAATGACAATACTTCCAAGCAACAAACCAATTCCTATCCACGATGTAAATCCTAAAATCTCTCCTACTACCACTACACCGAGTAGTGCTGCTGTGGTTGGCTCTGCTAGAGATAAGGTCAATGCAGAGGATGCTGGTATTTTCCGAAGACCCCACCCATACAAAACATATGCCACACTCGTTGTAGCCAAGCCTAGATAGACGATGATTCCCACGTTACCTGGATCAGCTAGCCAGCTTATATCATATATAAAGAAAAATGGCGTTAATAGCAACGCACTTAGTGAGAATGTCATTGCCACTACAGGGATGGCTTCTTCTTTTTGTAAAAGGGACTTGCTTGTAAGCGTATAAAAGGCAAATATAAGCCCGGCAACTAATGAATATAAAATACCTACCGGATCAATTGTTACTTCACCCTTCGTTAAAAATAAAAACAGACAGCCAACAATTGCTAGCCCAGTAGAGAAACCCCACACTTTTGTAGGTCTCATTTTTAAGAAAACCCATTCAACCATGCCCGAGAATACAGGCGCACTTCCAATAGCAACAACACTGGCAATGGCAACTCCTGTTAATCGAACGGATGAAAAAAACAAAAGCTGAAACAAGGATATACAAATAGCAGCGTATAACGTTTGTTTCCATGGCCAAGTGTGAAGCTTTAACTTTTTTAGTAAAATCATTACGATTAATAGCGGAATGCCTCCCGTTGCCGATCGTCCAGCGCTAATAATAAAGGGATGAGCATTATCTGGTAAAAATGTTTGAGCCGTACCTGTCGTTCCCCAAAGCATCGCTCCCAGTAATACAAATATGTATGGTATAACAGCCACTCTTTTCATCCTTTCTACTACAACTATTTTCTATGTGAGGACATTGAGTTACCTCTTCGTCTCCATTATACTAATAAAGACGTAGGAGGGATTTGTACCATGTACATGACAGTAGAAGAAACAGCTGACTTCTTGTCGATGCCACTTGAACAAGTCAAAAGGTATATCGCCGATAAAAAGATACGTGCTGTTTTTGATGGAGAACAGTATGTTGTCAATAGTGCTCAATTTGAAACCCATTTAGAGCAAGTGGAAGAATTAAAACGCCAAATTGATGAATGGCGCAATACTCCAATTCCAGAGGACATTGATGTCAAGGATGAGGACTAGCCAATTCAAGCATATCAAACAAAAAGGACTTTTTCCGAAGGGAAATTGTCCTTTTTGATTTTATATTGTAATAAAAAAGCCTGCTCTTTTACCGATAATCTCTGCGTAGTCCTCTACCATCACACTAGCAGTAGGATACATACCCGCTCCAGGACCTACTAGTGTAAGTGTCCCAATATAGTTTGTATCAAGAGAAACAGCATTATTTACTCCTTCGATTGCATACAACGGATGATCTGCTCCTACCAGCTGAGGTCCTACTGAAGCATATAACTCTCCATTTTCATCCTGCTCAATTTCTGCTACATGACGATAACGAAGACCTTTATCCTTGGCTTCATGTACATCCTCTAATGTAATTTCATCAATTCCTACTACACGTACATCTTCCCAATCTGGCTGTTTTCCAAATGCCAATGCGCTTAAGATCATTAACTTGCGGAATGCATCCTGACCGGATATGTCGTTGTAAGGATCAGCCTCTGCATATCCAAGCAGCTGTGCTTCTTTTAAGGCATTCTCAAATGGTGAATCCTCTAAACGCATTTGCGTCAAAATATAGTTGGATGTTCCATTTAATATTCCTTGAATTTTCTTTACAGAGTTTACTTGAAGCAGGTTTTTTAGAGTCTTGATTATTGGCACCCCACCAGCAGTAGTAGCCTCGTAGCCTACAAATACACCTCGTGATTTTGCGCGCTCCTGCAATGGGATACTATATTTAGAGAACATAACTTTATTTGCAGTAATCACGTGACAGCCTTTGTCAATTGCTCTGCATAGATAGCTATATGCGGGCTCTTCGTTAACAATTGCCTCAAAAACTACCTGGAGTCCAGGAATGTTCTCAATATCCTCAAAGTCGTCTGTTACCAAAACTCCTGGAGTTTCGGGTCTTTCTTTTGCTAAATTATTAATAAGGATTGCACAAATCTCAATATCCAACCCCAATGATTTTTTTAAGTCTTCTCTTTTTTCATTTACGATGTGATAAATCCCTTGGCCGACTGTTCCAAACCCTAAAATCGCTGCTTTTATTTTTGCCATGCCGTCTCCTCCAAAATGAATCTGTACAATTGAATATAAATAATCGCACTTGTGTAATATTTCAATAAATTTATTGACTATTTTACATATTGTAGACTATTTTTATTCATTATACAATAGAATTCTACCTAGAGAGGACATTTGTTTTTCTCAAGAGTACTTTTTCGAGTGCATTTTGTAAGTCTTCTACTGCCTCCAAGCCAACAGACAAGCGGATTAGATCTTCTGAAACGCCCGTTTTTACTAAATCCTCTGGAGTAAGCTGTTGGTGAGTAGTAGAAGCTGGGTGGATAATTAAGGATTTTGCGTCTCCTACATTAGCAACATGAGACCAAATTTCAATATTATCAATAATTTGTCTACCTGCTTCTCTGCCTCCCTTCACTCCAAATGTCAGAATAGAACCGAAGCCATTTTTTAAATACTTTTTAGCCAGCTCGTGCGTTGGATGGTTTTCAAGCCCTAAGTAGTTAACCCATGACACTTCCTCATTTGCATTTAAGTATTCTGCAATCTTCTGTGCATTTTCGTTATGTTTTGGCACTCTTAAGTGAAGTGTTTCTAGTCCCTGTAGAAAGGAAAATGCTGCCTCTGGGCTAAGAGTAGGACCAAAATCACGAAGTAACTGAACTCTTAGCTTAATTGCAAATGCCACATTTGGTACGTCGATTCCATAACGTAACCCATGATAGGTAACATCAGGCTCTGTAAATCCCGGAAACTTATCGGAGTTCCAATTGAAATTCCCTCCATCTACTACTACACCACCAATTGTTGTCCCATGTCCTCCAATCCACTTCGTTGCAGAATGTATAACAATGTTAGCTCCATACTCTATAGGATTTGAACCAAAAGGTGTAGCAAATGTGTTATCTACTAATAATGGAACTCCTACTTCATTGGAAATTTTTGAAACAGCTTCTACGTCTAGAACATTTAAGCTTGGATTTCCAATGATTTCTGCAAAGAACCCTTTCGTTTTCTCTGTCACAGCTTTACGGAAATTTTCTGGATCAGAGGAATCTACGAATTTTACTGTAATCCCATAACGTGGGAGTGTATGTGCAAATAGATTAAAAGTTCCTCCGTATAAATTTTCAGCAGCTATAATTTCATCTCCAGCTCCAGCAATGTTCAAAATAGAAAATGCAATGGCTGCTGCTCCTGAGGAAAGTGCTACTGCTGCTGTTCCTCCTTCCAGTAATGCAATTCTTTGTTCAAAAACATCTACGGTTGGGTTTGTGATTCTGGAATAGATATTACCAGTCTCTTTCAAGGCAAATAGATTTTGTGCATGCTCTGTGTTTTGAAATACGTATGAGGTTGTTTTGTAAATCGGTACTGCTCTAGATCCTGTCACTGGATCAGGCGTCTGTCCACCGTGTAATAGAAGTGTTTCTTTTTGAAGATTAGTCATTTGAATTCCTCCGATTTAGTAGATTAGATGGATGCTGGAGGCCAGAGAGGATTATAGAACTGACAACTATAAAAACCCCTCTTCAATTAAGAAGAGGGGTCAAATTGATGACATGTTCCTCCTCTTATCTTCCAAATTCTATTAAAGAATTTGTAGGATTTAGCACCTTTCCAAGCTATAGAACTTGGTGGTTGCCGGACTTCTTAGGGCCTATTCCCTCAGTCACTCTTGATAAGAGTATTTGATTAGTATTCCATCTTGTTACACAGTATAAGTCTCCGTATATTTAGATGTCAAGTCATTTTATAAAAATTCTGAAACTTCTTCTTTTTTTAATCGTTTAATATAATAGATAGAATAATTTTATAAGGGGTGTCATAGAATGGTTGTTTGGATAGTTAGCATTCTCCTAACAGGCTACATCATTGGTTCGCTACATGGATCTAAACTCGCTCAATGGATGAGTGGAGTTAATATAAAAAAAGAAGGCTTAAATAATTCCGGAGCATCCAATGCTACTGTAGTACTTGGCTGGAAGTATGGTATTTTAGTGGGAGTCATAGATATATTAAAGGGTGCCATTATGATTATTGGCGTACGTGTACTTTCAGAACAGTGGAGCTTATTTAGTTCATCGGAGCTGGATTTACTTCTTTACCTTGCTGGTGCTGCGGTCATCTTAGGACACAACTTTCCAGTTTTCACGAAATTTAAGGGTGGAAAAGGCACGGCTTCCATCATAGGGGTATTGCTTGCATTGCATTGGCCGGTCGGATTAGCAGGATTGCTTATATTAATCTGCGTTACACTTTTAACGGATTATTTGTTGATAGGGGTTTTGTTTTTTTACCTCGTATTCTTTGGTGCCTCTGTCTGGACAGCGGATGGAGCAGGGCCTATTTTGATAGCAGCCTTCCTATTTTTAATGGCTTCCTTCTTACATGTAGAGAACGTCCAACGATTAATAAGAAAGGAAGAGACAAAAATTTCTTCTGTTATTAAGAAAAAGAAGCCTTCGCTTTAAAGGAAAAGAGTGAGTGAAATGAGCAAAAAAAAGAGGTGGATTGTGGTCATTCCATTCATAATAATTGCATCGAGCGGATTAGGTATGTGGATGCTTACAAGCAAATGGCTCGAGGATGGCTTAAAGCCTAAGGCAGACGGTTCCAATGAGTATGCGATTGTGTTAGGGGCCAAGGTAAAAAAAGGACATATACCTTCTCTAGCACTTCTTTATCGTTTAGAAGCAGCACTAGAATATGCTGAAAAATATCCAGCTGTAAAACTTGTTGTTACTGGAGGACAAGGACAAGATGAGGATATAGAGGAAGCTGTAGTTATGAAAAATTATCTCGTAGAGAACGGAATTATGGAGAGTCGAATCATAGTAGAAGATCAATCTACCTCTACGTATGAAAACCTTTTATACTCCCAACAGCT
>NZ_JBAEAP010000477.1:0-5851 GCF_056205495.1 Psychrobacillus sp.
ATCTTGTCTTTGAGGAAACAGCCTGGACTAATGCGGAGACACTTAACGAAACATATAAAATAGTAGATCCTGTTAATTTAGAATTTGTTAAAAAACATAGCTTGTCTACCTATATAGATTCATACAAGGCTGATCTTTCTATTTATAACAGTCTTATGGAAGAAACCAATCATCAAATCGCGTAAGTCCTAGTCATCTGTAAACTATATACAGATGGCTTAATTTTTTCTCTAAGGTTTCACTAATCTCTAAAAGGGAATATATATAATAAATCCATCTAGAGAAAGAAGGAATTTTTAATGCAACAAAAAAACGATCAAAAAGATATGAGACAACCAAATAGCTTTCAAGAGCAAGGTAATTATGCTCATCCCAAAGATGAAAAAGATACTAGACAGCCTAATAGTTTCCAGGAGCAGCCTCCAAATACGGAAAAGAACCGCACACAAAAATCCAAAGAAAACGAAGGCTTTTCGATGAATGATACAATTAGTAGACAAGAAGATAGCTTCAATAAATAAGTTAGTGTTTGAAAGGGTATTCCTTGAAAGAGTTATTTAAGGATATCCTTTTATTTTTATATAATAATAAGACCCAACGTTAATTTGTTACATACTAAGTAACATATGAACAGGCTTGTTTTATTTCTTGCGATTAAAAATGAATTACCTTTTTTACAGTTTGTAGTTAGTACATAAGTAAGAGTTAGTATAAAATAATACATATACATAGTGAAAATTAAAAGGCGGCTGAATATATTGAAGAAGAAAAAACATAACCTTCAAACAAATGAAAATGTAATTGTATTCCCAGGATTGGTGGATACATTAATAAGTGATGGGCTTGCCTTTGCGGAGGCTAATAATTATGTCAAAGCAGCAGCTTGCTTTGACGAAGCGAAGAAATATGTGGTGCTCGATGATGTGATTCTAAGTGTTTATGTACTTACCTTATTAGAAACTAGGAGGGCCAAAGAAGCAAAGCAAATATGTGAAGGCCTTCTAGAAGAGAAATCTCCGGTTTTTGAACAGATAGTAGAGCTTTATTTGACTATTTTATTAGATTTAAAGGAGTATTACGAGTTAAATCAAGTGATTAACCGAATTTTAATTGAATATAATTTTTCAGATGAAAGAAAGACTAATTTTAATCAGCTAAAAGATTTAAGTAATCGCCTTGCTAATGAGCAACCGCTTATAGATGATAATGAGGGAACTGCTCTTATACCTATTGAGAAGGAGCAACTTGAGTTAAAAACGTTTAAACAACTAAGCTTTGTTGAACAGGAGCAAATTCTACAGCAAGCTTTTTATAGAGACATCCATTCAGCTATTCCTGAAATTAAGGCAATTGTAGAATATCCTGACGTTTCTCCGACCGTTCAAACACTAGCACTTTTACTTTTGGGTAGTGCTGGAATTACAGATACGATCACAATCAGTAAGTTTGGTTTGACTCAGCAGGTAAATCCTTCTTCCCCTCCTCCCCAAACAGGTGTAGATCGAATGGAAGAAATAAATCAGCATGTACAAGAATATCTTCAAAAAGACCCATCTAAGCAAATGCTTACGACGGAGCTTTTACACCGCCATGCCTATGCTCTTTTTCCTTTTGACTGGCAAGGGTACAAGAATGAAGAGGTTGCAATGGCGTATATTGATTTTATTAAAATTATGTTTGGGGAAGAAAACGTGCATTTAAATTCCTTGTTGGAATTTATTGAGACAATAGAAAATTCGATAGAAAAGCCTTAAGTTAATTTCTCTCGTTTTTTTAGAGGAGAATAAAACTTTATTTCATAAATATAAGAAACTCATTCGTTACCGCTTAAATTTAAGTAGTAATTAATGAGTTTTTTTATTGGAAAATAATGAAACTATATTTTATTTTTTGAAAATTATATTGACTTTTTTTATCAATTCAAATAATATACAAATTATTGCTAATATTTTGTAAAATTTAGTTATTTTGAGAAATAGTGTTGTAACGTAATAGTCTTCTAGCGGCAATAGGTATCTAAAGTGGCGAGAGTGAGCCAATAAGTCACATGAGGTAGTGACGTACAGATTTTCCTTCTCTAGCATCACACTAATAACTTAGTATTATATAAATTTTGTGGAAAAGGAGGGTATTTATTAGTTTTATAAAAATAAGAATTGGAAAGAGGAGGAAAAGAATGAATAGAAGGTATTTTAAAGCCTTTATTGCTGTGTTACTTACGTTTACCTTATTCTTTACAAGTATCGAAACAGGAAGTGCGGTGAGTACAATCTCTCCTAAGGTTGAAATGAGAGCTTCATGGATTTCTACTGTTGCAAATATAGACTTGAAGCCAGGTATGGATGAAGCTGCTTATACATCATGGGCTCGCTCTACCATCAAAGAATTAGAAAGAAAAAATTTTAATACGGTTGTTTTTCAAGTTAAACCAACTGCAGATGCATTATATCCATCTGAGTTAGCACCTTGGTCACGTTACATCACAGGTAGTAAACAAGGGACAAACCCAGGGTACGATCCGTTGCAAATTATGCTAGATACTGCACATGAACATGGTATGGAGTTACATGCTTGGATCAATCCTTATCGAGTTACGATGGCTAATCAAAAACTAGAGGAACTAGCACCAAATAATATAGCTTCTATTCATCCTGAATGGGTAGTAAAGAATGGGACTCAATATTACTTAAACCCAGGAATTCCAGGCGTTCAAAGTTATTTAATAGACGCTGTAAAAGAACTAGTGACAAATTATGACGTGGATGCGGTCCACATGGATGATTATTTCTATCCAGGAGTTAATTTTGATGACGCTGCAACCTACGCACAGTATGGTGCTGATTTTAACGACATCGGTGACTGGAGACGTAATAATGTAAATGAGCTAGTTCAACATATTAATAGTAACATCAAACAAATTAAGCCTTGGGTACAATTTGGTATTTCTCCATCAGGAATTTGGAGAAATAGTAAGGATGATCCGAATGGAAGCGAGACAAATGGATCTGCTCACTATGACTCGCTTTTCGCAGACAGCAGAAAGTGGATTCAATCAGGGTATATAGACTATATTACACCGCAGGTATACTGGTCTCGTCAGTTGGCTATAGCAAACTATTCGGTGCTTTTAGAGTGGTGGAGCAGACAAACAGAAGGATATCCGATAAACCTTTACATTGGAATGGCAGATTACAAAGTTAATGCTAATTTTGATACGGCGTGGGACAATCCGTATGAATTACCAGAGCAAATTTTGGACAACCGTATAAATGGAAAGACGATGGGCCAAATGCATTTTACTCTCCGGGATATCCTTGCAAATAAGCTAGGCTATGCTGACATAGTAGAAAAAGAAATTTATCAGACAAAATCCTTAACCCCTTCTACTCCATGGAATGGAGCAGAAGAACCTAAAAAACCAATACTAGTCACTGCTAAAAATGATGGGAACTCTGTTCAAATATCAATCGACAATAAGAAGCGGAAAGATGCTAGGAAATATGTGATTTACCGCTTCGAGGGCAACCAAGCAGGGGATTACAATGACCCTAAAAATATTGTCGGTGTAGTTTTTGACCAAAACGGCTTTGCTAACTTTCAAGATCAGAACGTGGATCCGAATAAGCGATACACTTATGGTGTAACATCTATTTCTTACACAGGTGTGGAAAGCAAGAATGCCGAGGAAACAAAAACGAAAAAGTAAGCTATAAAAAACCTGAGGCCATTTAGGCTTCAGGTTTTTTATATGGATGGACATCTATCTTTATAAAACATAAATTGAAATATTAAAACGAAAATAATTATAAATTTCAAAAATCATGTTTCATTTTTAAAATAAATATGATATGTTATTTAATATTCAGACTTTATAGATAAGTCGTTTTTATGAGAACGTTTTTTTAAATTGATATAAAGAAGGTGTTTATTTGAGTCAACAGGTTGCGTCTATTCAAGTCGGACAATTAATGGTTGTAGGATTTAAAGGGAAAATTGCACCAGAGGGTATCATTGACCTGATCCATCGACACCGAATCGGAGGAATTATATTGTTTAGTCATAATGTTGGTACACCTCAGGAGCTCTTAAGTTTAACCTCATCTCTTCAGCGCGAAGCACAAAAAGCGGGCTATGGATATCCTCTTCTGATTTGCCTGGATCAAGAGAATGGGGTAGTACGTAGATTGGGAAAAGGTGCAACTACATTCCCTGGAGCAATGTCCATTGGAGCTACGGCAAACTCAGAAAATGCTTTTGATATAAGCCTTGCCACTGGAAAAGAGCTGAAAGAGTTAGGGGTTAATTGGAATTTAGCACCTGTACTAGATGTAAATAATAACCCAGATAATCCGGTTATTGGGGTTCGATCCTTTGGAGAAAATCCACATTTAGTAGCTGAATTCGGAAAAAATGCAATGAAGGGCTTGCAAAGTGCAGGAGTGATTACTACATTAAAACACTTCCCAGGTCATGGTGATTCAAATGTAGATTCTCATTTATCCCTTCCAGTAATAGGTCATACAAGAGCAAGGTTAGAAGAAGTAGAGCTTGTACCTTTCCAAGCTTGCATTGCGGAAGGGGCAGATACTATTATGTCTGCTCATGTGTATTTTCCTGCGATTGAGGACAGAGAAAATGTCCCTGCTACTTTGTCCAAAAAAGTAATTAGTGGGCTGTTGAGAGAAGAACTTGGATTTGACGGTGTGGTCACAACAGATTGTCTAGAAATGAAGGCAATTTCAGAAACGATTGGTACTGAAAAAGGTGCTATAGAAGCCCTTAATGCAGGCGTAGACTTAGTGATGGTCTCACATACACATGAAGTACAGCTACGTACGATAAAGGAATTAGAGCTAGCTTTAGCCCAGGGTGTATTACAAGAAGAGAGCTTAAAGGCTTCCCTTAATCGCATTAATAGACTTAAGGAAAAATATTTGTCTTGGGAAAACACTCCCTTCCATTCCGATTTTGTTTCCCTGGGAAGTGAAGAACATAAAAAGTTAGCTGAGAAGGTATTTGAAGAGAGCGTTACAATCGTGAAGAATGAGGGCCTACTTCCTTTACGGATGGATCAAAATATATTAGTTATTAATCCACCTAACCAAACTATTTACGGTGTTGAGGATGTAAAGGAAATAAAAACAACACTAAGTGATGCTATGAAGGAATTTAGTAATCAAGTAGTGGCTTATGATTTTCCCGAGTCATTCACCCTTAAGGAAATGGATTTACTCATTCAAAGAGCAAAAGAATTTGATGTAATTGTCATCGGTACTCTTTCCGTATCAGCTACTAGTTACGAGATAGAGTTGTTTAATAGACTTTTTAAACTAGATATTCCGATTGTGGGAGTAGCAATGAGAAACCCGTATGATTTAAGGTTTTTCCCGGGGGTAGCTGCATACTTAGCAACCTACGAATTTACTTATCTTGCACTGAGAACCGCAGCTCAAGCAATTTTTGGAAAAGTCTCGGTTAGTGGAAAACTTCCAGTAACTTTACTTGATAAACAGACATTTTAGGGGGTGAGGGGTACATAAGCAGGGAGGGAAGAATTGTTTACAGGAATAGTGCAATGACTATTTTAAAAAAACTAGGGGGTATTACACATGAGAGGTAAAAAGATAATATCGTTAGCACTTATAGCTGCGTTAGCCTTGGCAGCTTGTTCGGATGATGAAACAAAAGGTACTGTAGAACCAGACAGCAAAAATTTTAACAAAACTGGCATGCCTATTGTAAACGAAACAATTAAATTGGACATTTACTCGAGTTTTGAATTCCAACATCTGCATGATTCGTGCACGGTTCTGGTTGGTGAAATGAAAGCCGATAAGTCAAATCTTAATCT
>NZ_JBAEAP010000478.1:0-1526 GCF_056205495.1 Psychrobacillus sp.
ATGACAATATAAAAATTCATATAAATACCTCTACTCTCCAATAAACCGTTACAAATATTATAGCAAAAAAACAACAAAATATTATAGGTTAATACCTCTTCCAATTTTAGTTAGATTATTAAAAAAGTTCGAAAAAGCATATATATAACAGCTCTTTCCATTCATAACAAAATGAAGTGAAAAAATATATGAAAATAACTACTATAATATGATAAGGTAGAATATCTAGAAATTAAATTTAGAAGGTGAAGAAGTGTTAGAAGTAAATGAAAGTAAGTTAGATCAATATATAGTGCATTATGCAGGAGATTCACTCATTTTAGGTGACGAAGCTTATCTCCAGCCTGAGGTTATGCTAGAAGCAGCGTTCACTCAGCTAGCATTTAACAAAGTGGATTTTGAACAACAATATGATTTTTTCCACCAAACAGATTTAGGCTTAAACGAAGTATACACATATGTGAAAGCTATCTTTGAAAATAAAAATAGCTTCCTAGAGCAATCCAAGAATATAGCAGTTCATTTACAAAGTGTGTCCCAGCACCCTAATATTAAAAACGGTGAATTATTTATCGGACTATTTGAAAACTGCATATGGAATACAGAAGCTAAAAGAGCTATTTCCATCGTTAAAATCGATGAAAAAGAAATGTATTTAGACATCAAAAATGATCAGGAAAAAGTTATTGTAAACGGTGTAGATGGTATAAACGTAAAGAAAATAAACAACATAGCAGTAATCTTGGATATGGGTGCAGAATCACCACCAGCTGTTTTTATGAAAACGAAGAAAAAGGAAGATGTTGTTTACTGGCAGGAACGTTTTTTAAATATTAGAGTCGCCGACGAGCACTTCCAAAAAACTAGTCTTGCTTTAACAGAGTGCAAAAAATATATCGTAAAAGAAGAGAGCTTTACGAATACAGAAAAGCTTGGACTTCTTAATAAGACACTCGATTACTTTAGAAATGAAGAAGCATTTGAAGTAGACGAATATATAGAAACGGTATTTGAAAAAGCGGATCAAGTCCAAAAGGATATTATTATAAATTCAGTAAAACCTTTCGAAACTGTTATTTCAGAAAGTGCGATTGCTAAGATTGAAAAGAATTATAAGCGTAAAATCAAGCTAGATTCTAATATTGAAATACAAGTGAATGTTAGGGATATCGAGCAAGTTGAACAACTGATTGAGGTTGGCTATGATGAAGTGACCAATCGTAAATTCTATAAGATTTACTACCAAGAAGAACTTTAATGGAGTGCTAGTTGTTTAACAAAAAAAGCGCAATCGCCTGTCACTGACCCGACGGGCAAATGGAAAAAAGCGAGGAGGCAGCTCCTCAGCCACCGCAGCTTTTATCCATTTGACCCCGAGGGGCAAGGCGATGAAGCTAGATAAATAAAAAATAAATGAATAGATTAGATAGAGGTGCTATATTGATAAAGAAAAAAAGGTGTAAGAATGGGTTGCGTATAGTGCATGAACATATTCCTCATGTGCGATCTGTTGCAGTAGGCATATG
>NZ_JBAEAP010000479.1:0-2805 GCF_056205495.1 Psychrobacillus sp.
CCGTTTGTACTTTCAGACGCAGAAGAATTACTAAATTTTGAAATGAACAATCGAGACTTTCAAAAAATCTATTCAGTCGCTCATCCAGAAAATTTTTGGACTTTAGAAGCTCAAAAAGAAGCAATTGAAAAATGGTCTCAAGCTAAAGAAAAGGATATTGCTTATCAGTTTGGGATCTTTAAAAAAGATGATGACGTGCTTATCGGTTCAATTTCGTTATTTCAAGTTTCTAGAGGGCCTCTTCAAAAAGCACTTTTAGGATATTCTTTAGATCAAACCCATAATGGAAAGGGGTATGCAACCGAAGCTGCTAAGCTAGTTGTTGCGTATGCTTTTGATATTCTAGACCTCCATCGCATTGAAGCTGGTGTAATGCCGGTTAATAAAGGATCTATTCGAGTTTTAGAAAAAGCAGGTTTTCATAACGAGGGTTTAGCTAAAAAAAGTGTTAAAATTAACGGACAGTGGGAAGACCATGAAATGTTTGCTATTTTAAATCCGAAACATGCATAATATTAACCTGTGCATTCATGCCCGTTAGTTTCCGCTCTAGTCGGAGGCTTTCCAGCGGGAGAAATACAGGAATAACATAAAATGAGCTAGATATCATATCTAGTCTCATTTTACTTTGATGTTTTTTTTTACAAACGCCCCCGTAAGTTGAACAAGGAATATTACTCTAAGTACTCATCACTTAGACTTGGATTTAAATACCTTGCCATTCCAGTTTTCAACTTTTTAAATCCAAGTTTTCTATAAAACCCTTCGTTACCAGTTGTTGATATTAAATGGACACAAGAAACATTGCTTAGTCTATCAAGTAAAAACTCCATAATTTTTTTAGCTATTCCTTGTCCTTGAAAATCTTTATGAACCACAACGTCATATATTGCACCATTAAAGACTTCATCTGTTATTCCTCTGCCGATACCAACAATTCTTCCATTGACTTTAACTATTGCTATGACATTACTAGCTTCGAATACTTGTTGAATAACCTCATTTGTATGCTTGAGCCACCCTACAGAAGTATAAACTTCCTTCATTTCCTCGATATTGACATTGATAAAATCACTTTGGATTTCTAAATTCATATAATCTCCCCCCATGCAAAGTGTTTCTAACTTCCGAATTGCTTATTTAACTAAATTCTTGTTTTACTTCGAAAAGAAAAGAGACTTTTAGTGGAAGTAAAGTAAAGGTTAGATTCTATAGTTCGAATGATACGGTTTTGGGTATTGAGCATATCTGCCGTTACAATCACGCTATAAAAATGATTAAAAACTAATATTTTCTGTTTAATAATTGTAGCGACAGGACTAGACTCCAGCGGTAGGAGGGAGACAGATAAGCTATCACAACCACGCGTGTAAGCGATGGGTGATGACTTATCGCTCCCACCGCGAAAAAGCGTCCGACTAGAGCGAAAATCAGCCATCTATTTGTTCATGCTTTTTTTGTAGATACACTTATCCAAAAAGAAAAATTAAAAGGTAATGGATTGATAGGACTAATTATCAATTACAATTTCTCCCTCACCTATTGGTACTTCGAATCCATTAAGGTAGGAAGTTAAAACTTCTTCTGTAATAGGAAAAGCATTAGCATCAAAACGTTTGTTTCGAATTTTAAGCCGTTCACGCAAATCATCGGCATGAACTTTTAAATAAATAAGCTTCCATTTACCGCCAGACTTTTCAATTAGTTGCTTATATTCGTTCCTTCTTGCACGATCCCAGAAACTGAAGTCAATTACTACCTGCCGCTTATCGTGAATTAACTTAAATAAATAATTCCGCAGTTTCCTTTCAGCAACTTTCTTGTATTCTTCAATCTTTTCAATCGGGAAATCGATCCCATACCGACCATTAGTGGCCCATATTTCCTCATCAATAGAAAGCCGCACAAAGCCTTCTTTTTCTAATTGTTGTGAGAATGTAGTTTTGCCGGAACCAGCTACACCACACATCATGACCACTAGGGGAGTGAAATCATCGCGTTCACTATAAATTAAGTCGAAATTAAACTTCTCAAATATTTGAATGGTCCCCCTAACTTTTAGATATAGTTCAATAAGAAAAAGTGATTTCTAAGCATCCAAGAATTCAATAATTTTTATGCCTTTTTATTTTTATTGAGTTAGTAGTAGCGAAGCTTTCTAAGTATTCATCAAAATTATCTGGTTGAAAACTAAAAAATTTCCATGTAAATCCTTTTTTTAGCCTAATAAACACTGACTTTTGGTGCCAACCTATTCTTTTAAATTCAATCAATTTTATATTTTCTTTATTCACCTTTCTTTTGGAAATATCTAAGCCAAATAGAGAAACTATAAAAGACAAGTTATGATCATTTATAACTAATTGGTATTTTATCTTTATAAAAATAAGAAACATCAAAGCTAAAACCAAAAATATAAACCATTTTGACATTATAAAAACAACTAACATGATAAAAAAATAAAAAAGTAATGGCACTTTCGAATCCACTGCATTAAATCGCATTATATATAAACCCCTTAAATATTTATGGTTGTCCATCGTATTTGTTTTATATATACGAATTACTTTCATAAATAACGTTTTACGGATTAAACACGAACATTTTCTAATTATTGATTGTAGCGACAGGCGGCGACTCCAGCGGGAGGAGGGAGACAGATAAGACATCATAACCACGCGCGTATGCGATGGGTGATGGCTTATCGCTCCCCCCGCGGAAAGCGTACGTCTAGAGCGGAAATCAAATCTACTTTAAACATAAAAAAGCAATCTAAATTTTACTGTTCACTATTAATAACTTAAA
>NZ_JBAEAP010000480.1:0-3994 GCF_056205495.1 Psychrobacillus sp.
TTAGAAACAAACAAGGAACCTTCGTTTGCAAGAGCAATTGCCTTTGCCTTTGCCATAATCTCTGCATTCGGCTCATAGCCAACTGGAGTTGCTACAGCAATGTGCATTCCCATGTATGCAGCAGCAATCACTAAGGAATGTGCAACATTGTTACCATCACCAATGAAAGCTAGCTTCAGCCCTTTCGTATGACCTTTCACTTCTTGTACTGTTAATATATCTGCTAACGCCTGACATGGATGGTAGAGGTCTGTTAGGCCGTTTATAACAGGTATACTTGCATGCTCCGCAAGCTCTTTAACCATAGCGTGTGAATTAGCACGAATCATAATGCCATCTAGATAACCCGAGAGGACATGTGCTGTATCATAGACAGATTCCCCACGACCAATCTGCAAATCTCTAGCGTTCATGAACATACCATTTCCGCCTAGCTGCTTCATCCCCACCTCAAACGAAATCCTTGTACGAGTAGAGTGCTTTTCAAATATCATTCCTAATGTCTTCCCTTCTAACAATGGAGGACATTTACCAGCCTTCGTTAAAGACTTTAAGTTTGTTGCTAGTTCTAGTAATTCAGTCACTTCTTCCTTAGAGTAATCCAAAAGTGTTAAAAGATCCTTTCCTTTTAAACTATCAACTAATTTAAGATTTACCCACTCCAATAATTTCATACTCATAATCCCCTTTACCCGTATCTTCTGTAATTGTTATTATAAGTATGAATATTTATAAAGTCAAGCGAATTTATATACATTTTTTATACATAAAAAAACTAATGAGGAATACTGCTGTATTCTTCATTAGTTTTGTTTAATTAGTTAAAAGTTATATTGTTTACTGTATCACGATCAAGCTTTTTAATAACTTCAACAATCAATTTAACTGTATTCTCGTAATCATCTCTATGCAGGATTCCTGCATGCGAATGAATATAACGAGTAGCGACACCGATTGACAAGCAAGGTACACCATTTAAGGAAATATGCATAGACCCTGCATCTGTTCCTCCACCAGCAATTGTTTCAAATTGATAAGGAATATTATTTGCTTCTGCTGTATCCACTACAAAATCGCGTAATCCTTTATGGGATACCATAGAAGCATCAAATAGGACGATTTGAGGGCCATCTCCCATTTTACTAGATGATTCTTTTGGAGTGATTCCTGGAGTATCACCAGCAATACCCACATCAACTGCAAAGCCGATATCAGGGTTAACTTTTGCTGTAGAGGTTTTAGCTCCGCGAAGACCTACTTCTTCTTGTACATTCCCAACACCATATACGATATTTGGATGATCTTGGCCTTGTAAATTTTTCAAAACATCTATAGCAATAGCACAACCAATGCGATTATCCCAAGCTTTTGCAAGTAGAAGTTTATCGTTGTTCATTACAGTGAATTCAAAGTATGGAACGACCATATCGCCTGGTAATACTCCCCATGACATAGCTTCTTCTTTAGAGGAAGCACCAATATCAATAAACATTTCTTTAATATCGACTGGCTTTTTACGTGCTTCTGGGCTAAGGATATGTGGTGGTTTAGAACCGATAACACCTGTAATAGTTTCGCCATTACGAGTAACAATCGTTACACGTTGAGCTAGCATTACTTGTGACCACCAACCTCCCACTGTCTGAAAACTCAAGAAGCCCTTGTCATCAATTTTAGAAATCATAAAACCAACTTCGTCTAAGTGACCTGCAACCATGATTTTAGGTCCGTTAGCATCTCCCACTTTTTCAGCGATTAAGCTACCAAGGTTGTCATATTCAATTTTGTCTGCATAAGGGGCAATATATTTTTCCATTACTTTACGCGGTTCACGCTCGTTACCGGGAATCCCTTTTGCATCCGTAAGTTCTTTAAGCATTGTTAATGTTTCATCTAATTTTGTCATTATTTCGCCCTCCTAAATATACTCACCAATTAATTATATGATAAATTGAATGCTTATTCAAAATATATTTTTAAAATTCTAAAGATACATAAATACATCTGAATTAATCGGCACCGGCGCCGCCACCGCTATCCCCACTGCCACCTCCATGGCTTCCTCCACTATCTGAATATGTAGTGGATGCTCCAGAAGAACCATCTCCAGAAAATAGTAACCCTTTTGTCCATCTCCATGAATCCTCTACATATTTCATAGGGTCTGTGTCTGTTAACAGCAATCCAGCCAATGTGGTAGCACCCGCTGTTTCTAGTGGATAAGACCGGCGACTTCGTTTAAACAAGTAGGCTCGAATGATCCACTTATCTTCCTTGTTTAATAAAGTATGATCTTGTTTGCTAAGTGACTTTCTAAAAGTCCTTATAGAATCCTTAGCTCTGACTGCGTTCATCGATAAAATATTCCTTGGTACAGTAAAATATAAAACAATGAAAGCAAGTAACAAATCATACGTTTGGTTAAGTAATGCTTCATCTACCAAATTTACGCTAGCAAAAAACATGAAGCCTATATATAAGAATAATAATCGTTTTGATTTTTTCTTCCACCAGAGCGTTCCTGTATATATAAGAGACACTGTTATAATGCATACAATTCCCCAGATGCTTCTTAAGTCTGCATAATATGCAATAGAAAATAGTATAGCCAATATAATGGTCGCTATACTTAAAATCGCAAGTGGAATACGGTTATTTAAGGCACCAGCCTCGATCATCTCTGATTCAACTTCTAACTCCCATTGCTTCTGCTTTTCTTTAAATATTTTTTTCCGCTGAGCAAAATAGCCATTTTGCCTTTTCTCATCTCTTGCTGCTCCAGCAACATCGTGTAAGTTAAACGTCCATTTGTTTGATCCATTTTTTACTCCAAATAGCCAATCTATTATTGTATTTTCGAAATTGGCATTCACTAGACTTCGATTCACCAGTTGAAACTCTAATGTCTCTCTAGGAGCCTTTGTATCATTTTGAAAACGAACTGCCGCTTTTCCTTTGCTTACCTTTACTGCTCCTTTTTCTACTAATGAAAATAACCCTGCCAAAAAGCTTTTTTTATGAGTCTTTCCGATTTGATCAACAAAAAACATGTACAATGCATCCGTCTCTATCACATCTTTTTCAGAGCCAGTCCTCCAAAAATGTCTCTGTGGTAATAAAACAATTAATAAGACTGCAACAATAAGCATTCCCATCATAAATTTTGGGATGAGATTCTTTACCATTCCAATGTTATCTAAACGACTCTGCATCTTATTAAATTGTTTTTGCTCTAAAGCAATGGCTCCACTTAAAGTTTGTGCTGACTTAATCTTCGGCATTGTCGTCATTACGGAAGAAGGAAAATAGAAACTAGTCTCTGTAGTAGAATACGCCTCCGATTTAGGAGTCACAAATCGTATACCATATTGGTTTTTTTCTCGTTTTCCCGCATGTCGATCAAACATAAATCCATCGAAAGTATCAGGATTTAGTGGTTGCGGAAGTATAAAATCTATTGTCACATTTTCGTAAGCTTGATCATGTGCATCCCCGCTAAAGTACGTCACCTTTACCTCACTGTAATTGTCATATGTCTTAACAGCATTCTTTAAGGTATAAGCATAGAAGTAAGATACCTTCTCATTAGTCTTCTTGATGTTTGTACGAAAATGGCCTTCCTCAAAGGAGACAGTTAATGGAATCATCGATTCTGCTCCCACAAAGCCTGGCTCCATGTCTAAGCTAGTAAGCTCATAGGAATAGAAATCTACTACCCGCTCATTGTATGTATCAGGAAATTCTCTATAAAGGTTATGAAAGGAGCCATCAAAAGTATAGGTAAATACCTCATTAACTAATAAGTCGCCATTCGGTTGAATCCATGACTTTATATGTACTTTATCAATACTATAAGATTTTGCTTCTCCTATAGGGCTAAAGGAAAGGAAAGCTACCATAAATAACAATAAGGGAATAATAAACTTTTTCACATGACAACCTCCCATAACAAGATAACTATCGTACGGAACGTAAAACAAATAAGTTTCATTTT
>NZ_JBAEAP010000481.1:0-3418 GCF_056205495.1 Psychrobacillus sp.
AATGAAATAAGGGTATACATAAGTATAGGTGATTTAATTTTATATTTTATATTTTTCCTTTAAAACACGAATTATAATTAAATAAATAGAAATAATTATATGTATTTTAAAGTTCAACATAATTAGTTTCACTTTAGATGCACACTTTTATAGAGTGACTTAAACTCCTTTAATACAACATTTTCAAAGTGTTGTTGGTTAAGTTCTTTCTATCTCTCTATTGAAATAAGCGTCTGTACCTAAAATTGATAGAATGGAAAAGTTCGTGTTTTAGTTGAAATTACAATTTATGATATTAACTCATTTATATAAATAAAAAGTCCTATAAAACTTTACTGTATTATGAAGGACAGTTTTTGGAGGTGATTGTTTGAGAAAAGTTTATGGGGTAAAAAAATTAGTTATTTATTTAGATTCTGTTGGTTATCCTCTTACAGAGGAACAAATCAATCAACTTATTCTAAATAAGGAAATACCACATCTTCGGCCAATTGGAGATATTATAGCATTTAATTTAGAGTATATAGATTGGTGGATCAGTCATCAAAAAATAACTCCCTAGAACCAAAGGACACACAAATTCCATCTCAAGAAAAAGAGGCAGTAACAAAACTCTCCTCAAAATAAAAAGCCTCGAAAATTTTACGATCTGGTAAAGTTTTCGGGGCTTCTATTCAAATTATCTATAGTTGTTTTCCGTTTAGGGCTAACGCCATCCGGGGCACGGCTTCAATCTCCAAACTCATCCTCTATACGTTACATCAAGTATATGTATATTATGGCTTTGTTTTCGGACAATAGCCACAAGCCCCTTGCCCGGGGATATCCATCGACATACAACAGCTCCGTCGGCTCGGCTGATTGACTAGCACTGCTGGATTTCTTCCTTTTGTATATTCATAAAAAAGAGATTTAGTTGAAAATGATTTCCAAGCCTCAGTACTCTCTAAAATTTCAATATCATCCATCGCCTGAGATGCAGTAGATGGATTCTCTAAAAGTTTTTCATATATTTTAACAATGGAAACAAAAAAGCTTTCCCAAATTACCAATGGCGAGATACTTGTTGTCTTTCTCAAATATTGAACAATCTCGTACCCTTGCTTCTGTAATATTTTCATAATCACGTCTTCTCGTTCTGTTTCTTTCACATAACGAAAATCATTTGGATTGATGAACATAGCAATTGTATAGGCATCATACTCCTTGGTGACATCGAAATGAAGTTCAGTATGCTTACCATCCCAAATCATGTCGTAAGCCGCTAACATATAAAATTGATTGGCAAAAAACATACCATATCTTTTAGCAAAATGAGAAACAGCTGCTACCTGATTTTCTGCTTCCGTAATTCCTTGCATCAGTTTTGCAAAATCATCCTGGAAAAATTCTTTGCTGAGGCGTTCTAAAGTGAATAGTGTACGAAGCGGCCTAGTCGTATATATTCGATGTTCATTTAATATAAATTCTTGTTCAAACGTAATTGCTGGCATATTCTCACCTATTCAAATAATTTATTCAATACTTCTATTTTATCGGAAGAGACCGTCATTGCAACATTTCCAGCTTGAACGAGAGAAACCCCTATACCGATAGCTGAATCGGTATAGGGGTACATTCGTTATACCTCTAAAGATGTCTCTTTTGTAGTAGGAACCATTTTGGAGATGATCATAGTTAACAATACAGATACTAAAACACCCCATAAAATTCCTAAGGTAAGTGAGGCAATAGAGCCAGCAACTATACCAACTCTCGCTCCCCAAACGGAAACCTGACTGTTACTTGAACCCATTGAAAATTCTTGACCCTTTTTCTTTTTCCAAAGTAAACCGACAACTAAGACTGGTACAACTCCTCCACCAGCCATCGAATAAGCCAAGGAGAATAAGTCTATAATAGAGTCGGCCCAAATAGCTGTCCCAATTGTAAAAGCCCCAATTACGATAACTCCTATTCTCGTTAATTTTAAATAGTAGGAATCCTCCTTAGGTTTCATATTTGGGATTACTAAGTCGTTTACAATGACGACTGCAGCGGAATGTAAAAGAGATGAAGCACTGGAGATTGCCGCTAGGAATATCATGATAAAAAAGGCGAGAGCAGCCAGTTGCGTCATTTCTTCTAAAATAAGCCAGGAAATAGCCTCATCTGCAGCTAAATTAGGATTCTGTATTTTTACTACCATTCCGGCTATTGTTGCAAAAACAGTAAATACAATTGCTACTATTCCACTGATTAGCATAGCTCTGCTTGCTGCCTTCGGGTTTTTTGAAGCAAAACACCGTTGCCAATATACTTGAGCAGCCAGTATCCCTAAAGTTCCTGTGACAAATAGAGAAATAACCTCTATAGCAGAAAGATTCATTTGAGCTAACTCTATAGCCCCTACATTTTCCAACCCACTTTTTAGGGTCGTAAAACTAAAATCAACTTTATCGAATACTTGTATGTAAAACCAAACAGCGATGGCAATGAGTATTCCTCCCTGTATGAGGTCAGTCCATACAACTGAATACATACCGCCAACTGCTGTGTAAATGATAAACACCGCAGAAAAAACTAATATCATCATAAGAGGATCTGCTCCAGTAAAGGCTGAAAATAGCGCCCCCATCCCCATTGCTTGTCCACTTACCCAAGCTATCATTATAGAGGAAGTTAAAATGGCGATTAAACCACGAGATAATCTATCTCCTATGATTAAATCATCCATCATTTCTGCTAGTGTATTATATGTAAACTTTGCCGCAAAACCTGCAAATACAAGTGCGAATAATATTTTTGCCCCCTGCTCTCCAATGACGAATGGAACATTAGCTATTCCAATCTCATACCCCTTTGAGGAATGGCCTACGAAATTGCCGACCCCCATGATGGTTGCAATGTCCGTAAACAACAATAAGAAAAATGGCAATGTTCCACCGGCTATTGCATAATGAGCAAAGCTCGTATCGGCTTTTTTCTTAAATAGGAAAGACATACCTATAAAAGCTAATGATAATATAATCGTAACTGTCCATGTCCAAAACGATAAACCCATTAAATCCCCTCTCCTTCGTTATTATTACAAATATTGTTAATAAAATAAGTAAAATATTAAAAATTTGCTATTACTTTACTACCCCAGGTTTGATAGACATAAACCATAATAAAAGAACGAATAAATATCTATTTATCTAATAATAAGATTAGAATTTTCCATAAAAATTGGAGTCTCTCTTTTGTTAAAGAAATAGGCTATGTTAAAAAGTAGGGATGATTTATGATGCATAGAAAAAGAAATAATTAAATCAGAGAGTAGAATTGATTTCCGCCCCAGCCGGACGCTTTCCGCGGGGTGAGCGATAAGCCATCACCCATCGCTTACGCGCGTGGTTGTGATGTCTTATCTGTCTCACTCATCCCGCTGGAGTCG
>NZ_JBAEAP010000482.1:0-1569 GCF_056205495.1 Psychrobacillus sp.
ATCAAATCGGCAGTTCCAACGCCTGTAGCAGCAACAACTATACCTGGACCGACCTGCCTAAGCTTTTCTCCCATGGTCGTGGGTGGGAGTTTGATTTGTGGATCATTAAGCTCTATCTTCATATAAAACCTCCTCGAATAAATTTTCTGATATCACACCTTAAAATGTAACCCCTTACATTCTTAAAGATATATAATGAATAAAAGTAGTTCACGCTTCACCAAATAATTTCACTATCCGTACGAAGTGTACACATAGTAAAACATATAACAATCATAGTTTTCTTTTGAAAAGAAGTCAATATAGTTATTTTACTTTTCTGACAACTTCGTCATATACTATTGGGATTATTTTTGGGAGGTCGTTCATTATGGATCAAACCACGAGTCATTCAGACTATTTTGTACACTCGGTAGCTAAAGGATTTGAAGTGTTACAAGCATTCGATTCTAGCTCAATTAGCCTTTCACTTCGGGAGCTTTCTGAGCGGACAGGCATTAATAAAGCGACAGTCCGACGTTTTGCTTTAACCCTTGTCGATCTTGGTTACTTGAAGATCGTCCAGGAAAAAAAATTTCAGCTCAGTCCAAAGATTTTAGACATCGCACATCACTTTTTACAATCATTGAATTTACCGGATTTCACCCAACCCATCTTGGAAACCATTTCTGCCACTGTTCAAGAATCTACCAACCTGGCCATTCTTGATGGAAATGAGATTGTCTATGTATCTAGAGTGAATGCAGCTAACCGGATTGTCGGAGCTAACTTGTCGGTAGGCTCCAGGCTACCTTATTATGCAACCTCATTAGGTAAAGCCCTTGTTGCTTGGCTACCTGAAAATGAAAGGAAGGTAATATGGGAAAGCACGACAATCGAACCCTTTACTCAACAAACACTCACCACTTTCGATACATTCGAAGAAGACCTTGCCAAGAGTAGAATGCGCGGTTATACAATAGGAGACGAAGAACTCGAACAAGGGCTATGCTCCATATCCATGCCCATTAACAACCATCAAGGTGCAACCATTGCCGCAATTAATATTTCCACCCAGGTAAGCCGGACAGATAAGAAGAAACTAATCGAAATCTACTTACCAGTCCTTCAAGAAGGAGTCAAAAAAATAAATCAACAAACCGGAGTTAAAATGTAAAAATCCACACCCTATTAAAGTGTGGATTTTTATCATCTATTTCATTTAACAGAGACTCTTCAATTCATTGGTTAATCTTATAAATTCCTGCTTATCACGGGTTTCCAACGAATGATCGATTTCTTTTTCGATTTGAGTTTTCCGGTAATCACTGAGGGCCTTGATAAGTACCATTTCTGCCAACGTTTCCATCATCTCAGGTTCTAGTGGTGTTATAGGCAATTGCTTCTCCATTCGAAACCAACTCCTTCACCTTTTTTCTATTATATTGGACAACTTGAAAAGTAGTATTCATTCTTTATATTTTTACTAAAAAGTGAACCGTCTCCCTCTCCCTTCTCTTACTCTCAGGATTAACTGGAATGGGATTTTCTATACATGAAAATATGAAAAAATCCTACCCTTCTATTATT